>NZ_JBSHAM010000187.1:0-7367 GCF_053611505.1 Amycolatopsis sp. NPDC054798
GCCGCACCCAATGCCACATTGGGTGCATCCCACGCACCCAATGCCACATTCGTTGCAACCCACGCACCCAATGCCACATTGGGGCGCTAGCCCCACCCCACCAAACCGCCACCCGCGCACCCCACCCAGCCAGCTACCCAAGCCGCGCGCTCAACCACCGCCACCACACCCAAACAACCCAGGCAGCCAGCCCCCACCCTGCACCCCGATACGAAGCCAAAAATGCGGGAGGAGGATGCTTGTCAAGGCATCTTTCCCGCCTTGACAAGCACCCCCGAACCGTCAGCACAATCGGGCTTCGGGGTGCCCCACGAGAGCCCGGCGCAATGTCGCCGCCAGGCGACGAGCAGCCCCCTCACAACCACCCCCGATCATCCGCGACCCGAACCGCCCCCATCCGATTCCGAGCCCCAGTCTTAGCAATAGCCCCAGACAAATAATTCCGCACAGTCCCCTCCGACAAATACAAACTCCCCGCGATCTCCGCCACCGACCCCCCACCCCGCGCCGCGATCAACACATCCCTCTCCCGCGCAGTCAACGGCGATTCCCCCGCCGCCAACGTAGCCACCGCCAACGCCGGATCCACCACCCTCTCCCCCCGCATCACCCTCCGAATCGCCTCCCCCAACGCCTCCGCAGGCGCGTCCTTGACCACAAACCCCACCGCCCCAGCCTCCATAGCCCGCCGCAAATACCCAGCCCGCCCGAACGTCGTCAACACCACCACCCGACACCCCGGCACCCGCTCCGCCAGCACCGCAGCCGCCGCCAACCCGTCCAGCCCAGGCATCTCGATATCCAGCAACGCCACATCCGGCCGATGCTCCAGCGCGGCCCCCACCACCTCATCCCCCCGCCCGACCTGCGCGACCACCACGAAGTCGTCCTCCAGATCAAGCAACGTCCCCAACGCCTGCCGCACCAGCACCTGATCATCCGCGAGCAACAACCGAATCGTCACGCTTCCCCCACCGTCACCCGCAACCGCCACCCCCGAGGCCGCACCGGCCCCGCTTCCATCCGTCCGCCAGCCGCCAAAACGCGTTCCCTCAACCCAGCCAACCCATTCCCCGCCCCCGCCGCGGCACCGACCCCATCGTCCCGGACCTCCACCGCATCCCCCGAAACAATCACCGCACAAGCAGTCGCCCGAGAATGCCGGACCACATTAGTCAGCCCTTCTCGCACCACCCAGCCAAACAATTCCTGATGCGGCCCATCCACCGCGGTAGGAAAATCCGCACTAATCCCCGCCGCCCGCAACAATTCCCGCCCGCGCGCAAGCTCCCCAGCGAGCGTCACGTCCCGATACCCGGAAACCGCGGCCCGGACATCCGCGAGCGCCTGCCGGGAAAGCTGCTCCACCTCGCCGATCTCGTCCCCCGCCCGCGCATCCCCCTTAGCCGCGAGCCGACGGGCAAGATTGCTCTTCACGGTGATCGCAGTGAGCGAATGCCCCAGCAAATCGTGCAAGTCCCGGGAGATCCGCGAACGCTCGGCATCCGCCGCCAGCCGCTGGACCTCCGCCCGCGCCCGCACCAACGCCCGGTTCGCCCGCAACGCCTCCGCGAACGCGACGACCACCAGCACGGTGAACACCAACGCCGCCGCCTGCGCCCACCCCGGATCGGTGTGCCAGACCGCCCACGGCACGAGCACAGTCGCCGCCGCGGCGATCGGCACGAGAACCGCGCCCCAGCGCGGCAACCGCGGAACCGCGAGCGCGACCACCACGGCGAGCAGGTAGAACGCATTCGCCCGCGCGATCGGCAGCACGACGGCGAACAGCACCGTCAACGCCCCGGTCAAGATCCAGAAAAGCCGGCTCCGGAACTCGTAAGCGGCGACGGCCGCCCCGATGTAGCAGGCACAGAACGCCAGCAGCGCCACGACTGCCACCGTCTGGTCCGCGGTCTGGGCGAGGACGATCAGCGGATACACCAGGAGGCCGGCGTCCAGCACGAGCCGGCGCCAGCCCAGTACCCAGCGTTGCGCGTCGGAATCGGGGCCGCGGTCCACGTCCGGCACGCTACTCGGAGAACAGCGAACGCACGTGCCGTCCGTTGACCAGCAGGACCACCGCCAGCAGAAGCAGCCCGCAGACGCCCTGCTCAAGCCGGACCCACAGCGGCAGGAAACCCGGAATCGACACGATGACGACGATCGCGACCGTCATCACCGCCGAGACGATCCGGAGCCGCAGCAGTCCTCGTTTCGACCCGCGCGCGGCACTTCTCGCGAACAGGAACGTGAGCAGCGCGCTGGCGGCCACGATCGTGGCGCGGACCCAGACGACGTCGGTGACCATCGCCGGGTCATCGCGGAGGAGGAAGATCGCGCCGAGGGTGAGCACGCTCAGCGCCAGGTAAGCCCCGGTCAGGACACGGACCGCGCGGACCGCCTGGTCAGTGCGGGGCTGAACGGAAACCGTTGCGGGACGGGAGTTCATGACTGTCCTTTCCGGACCGTGGATCGGCCCGGTGGATCCGGCGCCGCTTGCCCGTCCCATGGTGGGCGGACGGGCAAGCGGGCCGTAGTGTCACCGCGCACCGGTGCGCGATGACATTTGTCAGAACCCGGTCATCCGCGACGTCAGCGGGCAGCCGTGAGCCGAGGCCCGATCGCCGCGCCGACGACCACCAGCAACCCGCCGGCGATGAGCAGATACGCGCCGAGGCCGATCTTCGAAAGGTCCTTGGAGAACATCGTGACGATGCCCGCGATGTGGAAGATCAGCAGGACCGTCGCCCGCCCGGCGAAGACGGTGCGGTACCACCAGAAGTTCGGCGGAGTCAGTTCGCGGCTGCGGATCCCGCTCAGCCAGTAGGCGGACTTCTTCGTGCGCAGCGCGCCGAGCACCCACGGAAGGGAGGAGCCCAGTGTCGCGGCGATCAGGATGAAGGCGAGGAAACGCACGTACATCGCGGCGAAACCGTCGGAGCCGGACGTCAGCTTGCTGAAGGCGTCGATGAACGTGACCGAGGCGCTCTGCGAGCCCAAGGTGAACGTGACCCAGGGGATGAAGAGGGCGACGATCTCGAGGATGCCGCCGAGCACCACCGGAATGGCACCGAGGCCGGGGGCGGTGAGAGGCTTCGCCGGGTAGCCCTGGCCAGGTTGGGAGTAACCGGCTCCCGGCTGCTGCGGCTGGGCGGGGTAGCCGGGCTGTTGTGCCGGATAACCCTGCTGGCCGGGGTAGGCGGCTTGGCCGGGGTACGGCTGGCCAGGCTGGGGTTGACCCGGTTGCGGCTGGCCCGGCTGGGGCTGGCTGGGCTGCCCTGGGAATTGCCCCTGCTGACCCGGGTACTGCTGCCCGGCCTGGCCTGGATACTGCTGCCCGGCCTGACCCGGGTACTGGCCCGGCGCGGGCTGGCCCGGATACTGCTGCGCGGGCTGCCCGTACTGCGGAGACTGCCCAGGCTGCGGATAGCCGGGCTGCCCCGGCTGAGCGCCGGGCTGCTGCGGATAACCGGCCCCGCCCGCCGGAGGCGCCTGCCATCCCGGCGGGACCGCGCCCGGCTCCTGCGGCGTGTCCGGCTGCTCCTGTGGACCCCCTGAGGTACTCATGGCCGCCGATGGTAACTGCCGCACCTGAGCGGTGAACGGCGAAAGTCCGGCACGACCATGACAAGTCCGCACAACGAGACTGGCCGGTCTCTCAAACGCAGCACAATGAGACCGTTGACCTGCACAAACGCGCGAATCCTCAGCGGAACCGCACAGCCAGACCAGCCGCGGTGTGCCCCGGCTCGACAAGGCGGTCAGACCCGCCTGACCGCCGTCGTGCACCACGCCCGGCCGCGCTGCGCACCTACCCGCGCAGCGCGGACCAGCCTTACCCGCCCAAGATCACCGAGCGGCGCGCAGGATCAGCTCCGTAACCGCCTCCGGCTGCGAAACCAGCACCGCGTGCGAAGCGTCCTCTACCTCGACCACCTCGGCCTCCGCGCGTTCCGCCATGAATCGCTGCGCGGCGGGCGGGATGTTCTTGTCCGCGGTCGGGATCAGGCTGTACACCGGCAGGTCCCTCCACGCCGGCGCAGGCGATGCCTCGTCCAAGGCCGCCGCGGCGATCGGGCGCTGGCCCGCCGCCATCAAACCGGCCTGCTCGGCTGGGACGTCCGCCGCGAACTGCTGGTGGAACAGGTCCTGCCGGACATACAGGTCGACGCCGTTGGTCAGGGTGACCTGCTCCAACGTCTCCCCCAGGGTCCCGCCGGGGAACTTCCCGGCCAGTTCGCCCGCGCTTTCGCCCTCGTCCGGGAGGAAACCGGCGATGTAGACCAGCGCCTGCACCCCGGGGTGGCCCGCTGCGGCGGCCGAGATCACCGAACCGCCGTAGGAGTGTCCGACCAGGACGATCGGGTCCTCGATGCTGTCCAGCAGAGACCGCACGTAGGCGGCGTCCTCGGCGACTCCGCGCAGCGGGTTCGCCGCCGCGATCACGCGGTGCCCGGCTGCTCGCAACTGCTCGATCTCCCCGTTCCAGCTGGACGAATCCGCGAACGCGCCGTGCACCAGAACGACAGTGGCAGTCATGGGGTCCTCCTCAGAAGTAAGTTCCGAACGGGACCAACAGTACAACTAAATTGTGCGCAATCAAGTTGTACTCAATGAGACCTGTGTCACGGCTCGCGGTAGGAGCTGGGCGGGGTGCCGAGCAGGCGGCTGAACATCGTCGTGAAGGCGGCCGGGCTTTCGTATCCGAGGGCGACCGCGACGTCGGCGACCGGACGGTCCGCGGCCAGCAGCGGGAGCGCGTGCAGCACACACGCCCGCTCGCGCCAGCGGGCGAAGCTCAGGCCGGTTTCGGCGCGGAACAGCCGGTGCAGCGTCCGTTCGCTGACGTGCAACTCGTCGGCCCAGCGCGACGGCGGATCGTGCACATCGGGAGCGTCCGAAAAGGACTGACACAGTGCGCGCAAGCCCTCGTGCCGCGGCCACGGGAGTTCGAGCGGCAACGGAACACAGCGGGAGATTTCGTGCAGCAGAAGGGAAATCAGTGTGGCGTCCCGGCCGCGTCGAGGGTATTCCGGGGCGACGTCCACGGCTTCCCGGAGCAATTCCCGCAGCAGGGGCGAGACGTCGACGGTCTGGCAGCGGCGCGGGAACCACGGCACGGCGGACGGCTCCAGGTAGAGACTGCGCGTGGTCACGTTCATCATCACGACGCTGTGGTCGGTCTCCGGTGGGATCAGCACCGCGCGCCGCGTCGGGACAGTCCAGGTGCCGTCGGCCGTTCCGACTCGCATGGCACCGGTGGCCCCGTAGAGGAACTGCGCGCGACGGTGGCGGTGTGGCGGCAGGAAGTGGTCCGGCGGGTAGTCCGTGCTGATCGCGAGCACGGCCCGCGGCAGGGCGTCGACCTCGGACAACGGGACGTTGCGCATGCCTACAGGGTAGGTGTCTGAAACTCGAAAGAACCTGGCGAATCTTCGGATGCGCGCCGAGCCCTTCGCGACCTACCTTGAAGTCAGTGTGGACCTCGATCCTGATTCTTCTGCTCTTTGGCTGCCTCAGCGGCGTGACGACTGTCCTGTTCGGTTTCGGCGGCGGATTCGTCACCGTGCCAGTGGTCGCTGCGGTCACGAGCCGCGGCGACGCGATGCATGTCGCCGTCGCCACCTCCACCGCGGTGATGGTGGTGAACGCGGTCAGCGCGACCGTCGTGCAGGCCCGCGCCGGACGTCTGCGGCGCGAATACATCTGGCCGCTCGCCGCCTTTGTCGCGGTCGGCGCCGTCGTGGGTTCGGTGGCGGCGACCTACGCGGGAGACGGACTGTTGCGCGTCCTGTTCATCGCCTACCTCGCAGTGACCATTGTGGACAGCTTGGCGCGTGGCGGATTCCTTAAACCACAAGGAGAACCCAAGCCGTTGAGCACATTCACGACTACCGCGGGCGGAGTGGGAATCGGCGCGGTGGCGAGTTTCCTCGGCGTGGGCGGAAGTGTGATGACAGTGCCGTTGCTGCGCCGCAAAGGGCTTCCGATGGCGGACGCGGCCGCGATGGCGAACCCGCTCAGCGTGCCGGTCGCGGTCGTGGCGACCGCGGTCTACGCGACGGCGGGCGGCGGGCCGTCGGGATACCTCGACCCCGTCGCCGGGTTAGCCCTGCTGGCCGGTTCGCTGCCGACGATCGCACTCGTCCGGCGGGTCGCCGACCGGTTGCCGGACAAGGTGCACGCCGTCGCGTACGTGCTGCTGCTGGCGGCGGCGCTGATCGCGGTGGCGGTCAGCTGAGCACGGACCGGACGGTTTCCTCGTCGCGGGCGACCACGGTGGTGCCGTCGTCGGCGGTGATGATCGGACGCTGGATCAACTCCGGGTGCGCGGCGAGCGCCGCGATCCACCGTGGACGGTCCTCCGGGGTCTTCGACCAGGATTTCAGCCCGAGTTCCCCGGCGATTTTCTCGCCGGTGCGGGTGATGTCCCACGGGTCGAGCCCGAGCCGGTCGAGCACCGCGACGAGTTCCGCCTCGGTCGGCGGCTCCTCCAGATAGCGGCGCACGGTGTACTCCGCGCCTGCCTCGTCGAGCAGCGACACCGCCGAGCGGCACTTCGAACAACGCGGGTTCACCCAGATCTCCACCCGCGCAGTCTAACCCGATATCGGACGGAGTCCTTGGCGGGCAAGAGTCTTGGGTGCGTCCTGGATCACCTGCCCGGAGGGGGTGAAACGGGCGTACCGTTTGTCCATGACCCTCCCGATTGCCACCGAACGTCTCGTGATCCGGGACTGGACCCCTGACGACGCCGAGGCCGCGTTTCAGATCTACGGCTCTTCTGACGTCACGCATTGGCTGACTCCTGCGATGGACCGGGTCGCGGACGAGGCCGCGATGCGGGCGGTGTTGCAGGCTTGGCAGGAGGCGCAGCCGAATTTGATTCCGCCTCGGGGGCGGTGGGCGGTGGAGCTCCGCGGCGACGGGCGGGTCGTCGGGGGGCTGGGGATTCGGTTGCTGCCGCCGTTTCGGGAGGATTTGGAGCTGAGCTGGCAGTTGCGGCCCGAGGAGTGGGGACACGGGTATGCGACTGAGGCTGGGCGGGCGTTGGTGGAGTGGGCGTTTCGGCAGGACGGGACGGATGAGTTGTTCGCGGTTGCGCGGCCGGGGAATACCCGGGCGATTGCTACCGCGGAGCGGATTGGGATGCAGTGGGTGGGGGAGACTACTAAGTACTACGACTTGAGGTTGCAGGTTTATCGGGTTCGGCGGGGGGATGTTGTTTGAGGGGGCCGGGTTTCGGGGGGCTCGTCGCCTGGCGGCGACATTGCGCCTCGTTCGTGGTGGAGGCACCCCGAAGCCGATTGTGATGACGGGAGGAGGGTGCTTGTCAAGGCGGGAAAGATGCCTTGACAAGCACC
>NZ_JBSHAM010000188.1:0-7336 GCF_053611505.1 Amycolatopsis sp. NPDC054798
AGTTCACTAGCACACTGTTGAGTTCTCAAGCAACACACCCCGAACCAGCCCCGGAATCAACCAGGCCAAGCTCGATGCGTTATTTCAAGCTTTTGTTTTTCCGGAGTCCAACTCTACACCTTGGGAAGCTCGAGGCTTCGTCGGGGGCTGGTTAGCTCCGGAGGTTTTGGGACCACCCACTCTACCACTACTGTGGGAGCTTGGTTCGTGGCCCCGGCGGCCGCCCGGTCTCCCTGGCGACGAAGAGAACATTACACGCCCCGAAACAGCCCTCGAACAGGGGGGTCCCTTTTTTCGCGCCAAGCCGCTGACCTGCGTCGATACGGCGGTCGCGACCCGGAGGCGGCCCGAAGGCGGTCAGCCCGGCTCGCGCTCGCCGTGCGTCGCGATCACCGTGACCGCGACGAGGACCGCCGCGAGGGCCGCGGTCACGTGGATCGGCGCCGGGCCGAACGACGCCGCCAGCACGAGCACCGCGGCGGCCGGGAAGCCGATCGCGATCGGACGGCATTCGTTCGTCGGGCCGATGTGCAGCAGCCACACGCTCAGCAGGAAGACCGCGACCGGGATGGTCACCGCCAGCGCGGTCGCGATCCCGCCGACGTGGGCTTTCCCGCTGTCGAAGTCGACCGCCAGCTCCAGCCCCGCGCCCACCGCCGCGGCCGAACCGAAGATCAGGTAATGCCCGTATCCCCAGCTCAACGCGGTCCACCGCGAGTTCCCGCGTTCGAGCCGGGCGTGCCCGGGCTGGTCGAAGTACAGCCACCACATCGCGAACACCAGGACCAGGCCCGCGACCGCCAGCGACACCAGGTCCCCGGTGTGCTCGCCCTCCGCGAACCCTTCCTTCACCGCGTTGGTGGCGCTGAGCACGGTTTCGCCGAGCACGATCAGCGTGAAAAGCCCGTACCGCTCGGCGATGTGGCGCGAGTGCCACGGGGTGGTGTCCCGCGCCTCCGCCACCGCCGGCACCGCGAGTTCCAGTACCAGGATGACGAAGAAGCTGACGAACCCCGCCGTGCCCGGAAGCGCGAGCCGGGCGATCCACAGGATCTGACAGAACGTGATGCCTGCCGCGTAGCGGTACGCCGTCGTGCGCAGTTCAGGTGACTGCCGGGCCGCGCGGAGCCACTGGGTGACCGCAGCCAGCCGCATCAGGACGTAGCCGATGACCACGATCGTGAAGTCGCCCTCGAAGGCTTTGTCCACGCCGGCCGCGACGGTCAGGCCGCCGGCGATCTGGACGAGAGTGGCCAGGCGGTAAGGCACGTCGTCGGTGTCGAACGCCGACGCGAACCAGCTGAAGTTCAGCCAGCCCCACCAGATCGCGAAGAACACCATCGCGAAGCTGAGCACCCCGTGCCCTACGTGGCCCTCGGAAAGCGCGTGGTGCAGTTGCGCTCCGGCCTGGCCGACGGCGACCACGAAACACAGGTCGAACAGCAATTCCAGCGGCGTCGACGCGCGATGTCCCTCATTGGTGTCGCGCGCTCGCATCGGCCGGTACCACACCCGGATCCGGTTGCCCGGCAATGACTCGTCGACCATGGGCGCTCCCCTCTTCGCAGAACGCGGCCATCCCAACATGATCGACGTCCGTGCGCGAGCGCGACATTCCCGAGCAGCCGGAACCGGGTGAACCGGACGCCTCAGCGCAGCCGGACCGCCAGTTCGAAAACCGGGTCGTCGAGGCCGGCCTGCCCGGGGTCGCACAGGAAGATCTGGCGAGGCTTCCAGTCGGCCTGTACGTCGTGGTCGGTCAGCCATTGGTGCAGCGACTCGGCGCCGAGCGCGGTCATCATGTTCGACTTCGGCACGGTGACATAGGCCTCGCGTCCCGCGTCGTCGGTGCTGAGCGTCATCTCCGGCAACTTGATCTCCCCGCCTTCGGGGTCGATCGGGCAGCAGAATTCGACCAGGCCGTCGCTGTCATTGCTGATTTCGCCGTGGTAGCGCAGGAACGGCCGCCCGGCGCTGCCTTCCGGGCGCGGGACCGCCGGGCCTCCGAAGAACGCGAACAGCGGGGCGGCGAACTCGCTGATCCGGTCGGCGGTCAGGTGCTCGGAGACGGTGAGCAGCGTGCGGGCGGGCATTTCGCGAACGGACACGTCGTACATCGGGGTTTCCTTCCCGGTCAGCTGGTCGAGGAAGAACCCGGCGAGTTCCCGCTTCGCGCGCCATTCCCGTTCCTGCTCGTCCCAGTACGCGCGGACCTCGGCCGCCGCGGCTTCCGGCGGCAGGTCGAGGACGGTCCGGATCCGCGGCAGCGGCATTTCGATCCGGCGCAACTGGACGACGCGGCGAGCCCGGCCGAGCTGGTCCGGCGAGTACCAGCGGTAGCCGGTGTCCGGGTCGACGCGGGCGGGCGGCAGCAGGTTCGTCTCGTCGTACAGCCGCAGCGCTTTGGGCGAAAGACGGGCGAGGCGCGCGAACGCGCCAATGGTCAGCAGGTCCCCCATGGGTTTCCCCCTCGTTCAGAGCACCCTTCGCCGCGCGGCCGGACCCGGAGGCGAAGCCGAGCGGACAGGACGGGGTGCCGTGCTCTCCCTCGTTCGGACATCCTGAGCGTGGGGCTGAACCCAAGGGGAAGGTCAAGCGGAGCGCGCGAGACAGGCGCAGCGGTCCCTCGGACATCCGGAAGCGGCTTCCCTCGTTCAGCCCGCGACCAGCTCCGGCGAAAGCCCAGCCGGGACGAGAAGACGGGCGGGCCCGGTTCCCCCTCGCCCGGGCCCGCCCCGGTGCCTTCGCGCGCACTCGGCCGGCCACTCCGGGCAGTGCCCCGGCGATTCGCCGTACGGTCCCCCGCGGACGCCGACGAATTTCGTACCGGGATGCGACTCCGGGTGTCCATTCCCCGGAACTTCGGACTCCCGGGCCGCTCGGCCGATCGACCCATCCCCGGTCGATCGAACGGATTGCCACTGTAGGTAGCCAAAGTGTCGTTCTGAAGGCTCCGTAAGGTCTACTCGGTTGCTCTGAGTAGCACTAGGGTCGAAGGTCACCTGTCACCCGGATGGAGTATCACCTGGTGGCGGTAAGTAGCTCACCGAACAGGGAAGATAACCGTTGCGAGATCACGTTCGGTGAATATTCGCTGCGGATTCCGCCGCTTGCTGGTCCTCCGACAGGATGGCACGCCGTCGACGGGCGCGAAGTTCCAGGCTCGCGAAGGCCAGCGCGACCAGGGTGAGGCCGGCCGCGCAGCACATCGCCGCGGTGAGCGCGGTCTGGTGCCCGGCCGTCGCGACCACCGATTCGAACACCGACGCCAGCACCGCCGTGCCGATCGCGGTGCCGATCCGCTGCCCGGTCTGCAGCGCGCCCCCGGCGACGCCGGCCAGCCGGTTCGGGACGCATTCGAGCGTGAGCGTCGTGTTCGGCGAGATCACCATCCCGCCGCCGATCCCGCCGATCAGCAGCGGACCGGCCACCGCGAATCCCGCGGCCGACGGCGGCACCAGCTGCACGACCACTCCCACGGCCAGCAGCGAGAGCGCGACGATGCTCAGACCGGCCACGGTCAGCCTCCGGCCGAACCGGGCCACGAGCCTTCCGGCGACCGCCGCCGTCACGGCCGAACTCAGCGCGAACGGCGTCACCGCCAGCCCTGACTGCAGCGGCGTGTATCCGAGCCCCTGCTGGAAGAAGAGCGCGAACACCAGCCAGATCCCGGCGAACCCGCAGAAGTACAGCGCCCCCACCGCCGCTCCGCTGGCGTAGCCGGGAGTACCGGTGAACAGGCGGATGTCCAGCAGCGGCGGCCGGCCCCGGTTCGTGACGCGCCGCTCCCACCACACGAACACCGCGCCGAAGACGATCGCGACCCCGAACAGCCACCAGAAGCGGCCGAGACCGCCCCGTTCAGACGACACGAGCGGCAGCAGCACCCCGAGCACCGCGACGGCCAGCAGCACGATGCCGGCGAAGTCGATTTCCGTGCGCAGCCGGAGTTTGCGCCGGTCGCTGCGAGGCAGCAGCTTCATCGCGAGCCCGAACGCGATCGCGCCGATCGGCACGTTCACGTAGAACACCCACCGCCAGCCGTCCGGATCTCCGAACAGCGCGAGGATCACACCGCCGAGCACCGGGCCGACCGCAGTGGAGATGCCGACGACCGCGCCGAACATGCCGAACGCCCGGCCGCGTTCGGCGCCGCGGAACAAATCCTGGATCAGGCCGCTGTTCTGCGGCGTCAGCATGCCCGCGGCGCAGCCCTGGGCCAGCCGGGCGGCGACGAGCGTCGCCGGGTCGGGGGAAGCGCCGGCGAGCGCGCTCGTCGCGACGAACGCGGCCAGTGCGATCAGGAACATCCGGCGGCGGCCCAGCGCATCGCCGAGCCTGCCGCCGGTGACCAGGACCAGGCCGAAGGCGAGCGCGTAGCCCGAGACCACCCACTGGACGGTGCCCGGGCCGGTGCCGAGGTCGCGCTGGATCGAGGGCAGAGCCGTGTTGACGATGCTGACGTCCAGCAGCGTCATGAACCCGGCGGCGAGAGTGACCGCCAGCGCCCGCCAGCGGCGAGGGTCCGGCTCCGCCTCGGTCATCAGGTGTTGGCGGTGATCCCAGGGATGCCCTTGAGCTCACCGATGAGCATCGAACTGACCTTCACCGGGTAATCGTAAAGCGCGAAGACCGTCTGGTTCTTGCCGACGAGCTTGAGGTGCACCGGGGTGTCGCCCTTGTGCGCCAGCAGCGTCGACTTCAGCTCGCTGACCACGGCCTGGTCGATCTTCTCGGCGGCGGCCAGCAGCACCAGCGGCGGTTCCTCGTCGCCGTTGCCGATCTCGGACAGGTCCAGCGGCACGAGCCCGCCGCCGAACACCGACATCTTGTCCTCGCGCCAGTTGACCCGGCCCTTCACCAGCACCGCGTTGTCCTCGACCAGGTCCGCGGCGAACATCGAGTACGCCTTGGCGAAGAACAGCACCTCGAGCGCGGCGTCCATGTCCTCGACGGTGCAGATCGCCCAGGGCTCGCCCTTTTTGTTGACCCGGCGTTCGAGCGAGGTGAGCAGGCCGGAGATGACGACCTCGCCCTCTTTCGGCGGGTCGGCGAGCAGCGCGGCGATCGGCTTCGGCGCGTGTTTGCGCAGGATGCGCTCGGCCCCGTCGAGCGGGTGCGCCGACACGTACAGGCCCAGCATTTCGCGTTCGTAGGCGAGGAGCTGCTTGCGCGGGTACTCCTCCTCGCCGAACTTGAGGTGCGCGAGCGGCGAGGACGACGGAGCCGCCTCGGCCGAGTCTCCGTCGTCGGCTCCGAACGAGCCGAAGAGGTCGAACTGGCCCATCGCTTCCTGGCGCTTGAGCGGGACCACGGCTTCCACCGCGTCCTCGTGCACCTGGATCATCGACAGCCGCGTGTGCCCCATCGAATCGAACGCGCCCGCCTTGATCAGCGACTCGATCACCCGCTTGTTGCAGGCCACCAGCTCCGATTTGTCCAGGAACTCGGTGAACGAGGAGTACTTCCCCTTCTCCTCGCGCGTCTTGATGATCGACTCCACCACGTTCGCGCCCACGTTGCGCACCGCGCCCAGACCGAACCGGATGTCGTCCCCGACGGCCGCGAACCGCAAGGCCGACTCGTTCACATCCGGCGGCAGCACCTTGATCCCCAGCCGGCGACACTCCGACAGGTAGATCGCGGACTTGTCCTTGTTGTCACCCACCGACGTGAGCAGCGCGGCCATGTACTCCGGCGTGTAGTTCGCCTTGAGATACGCCGTCCAGTACGCGATCAGGCCGTACGCGGCGGCGTGCGACTTGTTGAACGCGTACCCGGCGAACGGGAGAATCGTGTCCCACAGCGCCTTGACCGCTTCCGGCGAGAAGCCGCCTTCGACCAGCGGGCTGGACTTCATGCCCTCTTCGAAGCCCTCGTACTCCTTTTCGAGGACTTCCTTCTTCTTCTTGCCCATCGCGCGGCGGAGCGTGTCCGCTCGGCCCATCGTGTAGCCCGCGACCTTCTGCGCGATCTGCATGATCTGCTCTTGGTAGACGATCAGGCCGTAGGTCTCGGACAGGATCTCCCGCAGCGGTTCCTCCAGCTGCGGGTGGATGGGCTTGATCTGCTGCCGGTTGTTCTTGCGGTCGGCGTAGTCGTTGTGCGCGTTCATGCCCATCGGGCCGGGGCGGTACAGCGCGAGCACCGCGATGATGTCCTCGAACCCGGTCGGCTGCATGCGCCGCAGCAGGTCGCGCATCGCGCCGCCGTCGAGCTGGAACACGCCGAGCGTGTCGCCCCGTCCGAGGAGCTTGTACGCCTCGGGGTCGTCGAAGCCGAGCCGGTCGAGGTCGATCTCCTCGCCGCGGTTGGCCTTGATGTTCTCCAGCGCGTCGCCGATGACGGTCAGGTTGCGCAGGCCCAGGAAGTCCATCTTCAGCAGGCCGATGGCCTCGCACGACGGATAGTCCCAGCCGGTGATGATCGAACCGTCGTCGCGCTGCCACACCGGGATCGCGTCGGTGAGCGGTTCGCTCGACATGATCACCGCACAGGCGTGCACGCCGGCGTTGCGGATCAGGCCTTCGAGGCCGCGGGCGGTCTCGAAGATCGTCTTGCACTCTTCGTCGGTCTCGACGAGCGTGCGGACCTCGGCGGCCTCGGCGTAGCGCTCGTGCTTCGAGTCGACGATGCCGGACAGCGGGATGTCCTTCGCCATGATCGGCGGCGGCAGCGCCTTCGAGATCCGGTCCGCGATCGAGTAGCCCGGCTGGCCGAAGTGCACGCGGGCGGAGTCCTTGATCGCCGCCTTGGTCTTAATCGTGCCGAAGGTGATCACCTGCGCGACCCGGTCCGCCCCGTACTTCTCGGTGGCGTAGCGGATCATTTCGCCGCGGCGGCGGTCGTCGAAGTCGATGTCGATATCGGGCATCGACATGCGCTCCGGGTTCAGGAACCGCTCGAACAGCAGCTTCTGCGGGATCGGGTCGAGGTTCGTGATGCCGAGCGCGTACGCGACGAGCGCGCCCGCCGCGGAACCACGGCCGGGGCCGACCAGGATGCCGACCTCCCGCGCGTGCTGGATGAGGTCGGCGGTGATGAGGAAGTAGGACGGGAAGCCCTTGCCTTCGATGACGCCGAGTTCGTAGTCGCAGCGCTCCTCGTAGCCGTCCGGGACGCCTTCGGGGAACCGCCACTTGAGGCCCTCGGCCACCTGGTGCCGCAGCCAAGAAGCGTCGGTGTGGCCTTCGGGGACGTCGAAGACCGGCATCCGGTCCTTGTGCGTGTACACGTCCTCGTACGACTCGACCCGCTCCGCGACCAGCAGCGTGTTGTCCGCCGCCCCCGGAACCTCCCGATCCCAGTACTCCCGCATCTCGTCCGCCGACTTCAG
>NZ_JBSHAM010000189.1:0-7162 GCF_053611505.1 Amycolatopsis sp. NPDC054798
CCGGGCTCGTGGCGAGTCGCGTGGCTGAGAGGCCCGTGTGGGCCACCTTGAGGGAATCTGATTCCCTCAAGGTGGCCCTCACGGACGTTCGCGTCGTAGACCGCTCACGAGCGGAAGGCGGTCCGGTAAGCGCTGGGCGTAGTCGAGCGCAGCCGCGAAAACTGGTGCCGCAACGCAGCCGCTGACGCGTATCCGCAGGCCACAGCGATGTCTTCCACCGAGAGCGAGCCCTCTTCCAGAAGCGCCTGTGCCCGATCGAGGCGGCGTTCGGTCAGCCAGCGGTGCGGCGTCGTCCCGGTGGCGGCGGAAAACCGGCGCAGGAACGTCCGCTCCCCCAAACCGCTGCGGCGAGCCAATTCCGCGACCGTGAACGGCTGATCCAGCCGCCGTTCCACCCATTCGAGTGCTTCGGCGACCACCGCGTCGTCCGGCGCGGCCGTCGCGGGCACCGGAGCCTGCACGAACTGCGCCTGTCCACCGGCGCGGTGCGGCGCGGCCACCATCCGACGAGCCAACGCTGTAGCCGCCGCAACACCGCGGAGTCGCCGCACCAGGTGCAGGCACAGGTCCACCGCCGCGACCGTGCCAGCGCTGGTGAACACGCCGTCGTCGTCCGCGTAGAGCGCTTGCGGGTCCACTTCCGCCGAGGGGAAAAACCGGCGGAATTCCGGTTCGTAGATCCAGTGCACGGTGCAGCGACGGCCGTCCAGCAAACCCGCGTAGCCAAGCGAAAACACTCCCGCGCAGAACCCGGCGACCCACGCGCCGCGTTCCCGAGCGGCGCGCAACGCGTCCAGCAACGGCTCGGGCGGCGGCGCGGTCCGCGGCGCTTGCGTGGGCACAATCACCAAATCCGCGGACGCCGCGAAGTCGAGGTCGCGCAGTCCGGCTAGGCCGAATCCGGACCAGCTGGCCACTTCCGCCCCGCCCGGCGAGCACACGCCGAAGTCCCAGCCGGGCATGCCGTCCGCACTGCGGTCGGTACCGAACACCTCGCACGCGACCCCCAGCTCGAAAGGCGAAACCCGGTCCGCGAGCAGCACGGCGACCCGTTGCACGTCCATGTCGCCCAGGATGTCACAAGTTTTGCGGTCATTGTCATCTCTGACACTGGTTGAGCGTCGCCGCGAACGCGAATCTGGGACGCATGAAGAACCCCGAATCCCGCCCGGTCCTGCAGTGGTCCGCCGCGATGGCGTTGTCCGGAACGATCGGTGCGGTCGTGCTCGAAAGCGGCGCGGCCGCCCCCGCGGTCGCGTTCGCCCGCTGCCTCGTCGGCGGCGTCCTGCTGGTCGTGTGGTCGCTCGCCCGCGGCTGGTTCCGCGACTGGCGGCCGACCCGCCGCGACCTGCTGCTCGCCGTCGCCGGCGGTCTGCTGCTGGTCGGCAACTGGGTGCTGCTGTTCGCGTCCTACTCGCTGTCGTCCATCGGCGTCAGCACCGTCGTCTACCACACCCAGCCGCTGATCCTGGTCGGAATGGCGGCGATGTTCCTCGGCGAGAAAGTCGGCCGTTCGCACCTCGCCCGGGCGGGCGTGGCGTTCGCCGGAGTCGTGGTGATTTCCCTTTCCGCCCAAGGAGACGACGGACAGCCGGTGCGGTTCGCGGGGATCGCGCTCGCGCTCGGCGCCGCCTTGCTCTACGCCGGTGCGTCCTTCATCGCGAAGCAGCTCAAGCACATCCGGCCGCATCTGCTCGCGGCGGTGCAGCTGACGGTCGGCGCGATCGTGCTCGCGCCCGCGCTGCTGTTCACCCCGCTGCCGACTTCGGCTCCGGCACTGCTGTGGCTCCTGCTCCTGGGCACCGTGCACACAGCGGTGATGTACGTGCTGATGTACGCGAGCATCGGCAAGCTGCCGACCACGACGGTGGCGCTGCTGTCCTACCTGTACCCGGTGGTCGCGGTCGTGGTGGACATGCTCGCGTTCGGCCACCGGCTCACCTGGGCCGAAGGCCTCGGGATGCTGGCGGTGCTCGCCGCCGCACTGGCTCCGCAGCGAGCCAAGGCAGACAAGCCAGAAACGCGAAACGCCCAGCCGGGGATCCCCAGCCGGGCGTCTCGGTGAAGCGGAAAACTCAGTCGTGGTCCGGGCTGGTGTGGTACTCGAACACGAGCCCGCCCACGGCGATGAGCAGGGCCACGATCGCCATCACGAGCAGCCAGACGTGGAAGAACGCGAGGGCGAGGCCGGCCAGCCCGGCCGCCGCGGCCAGCGCGACCGGCCAGTAGCTGCCTGGGCTGAAGAAGCCCAGCTCGCCGGCCCCGTCGCTGATCTCGGCGTCCTCGCGGTCCTCCGGGCGCTCCTCGATCCGGCGGGACACGAACTGCATGTAGCTGCCGGCGAGGAACGCCAGGCCGCCGGTCAGGAACAGCGCGACGATGCCGACCGGTTCAGCCTTCTGGTCGGTGGTGAAGAGCGCGGTCATGACCCAGTAGACGGCGGTCATGAGGACGGCAAACCCCGCCACCATGTAGAAAATCCGGGCTTCGACCTTCATGGGATTGGTCCCCTGCTCCTTCTGGTTCGCCGTCAGTTGGACGCGGTGCGCGCGGTGCGGTCGGTGTTGAACGGCTTCGTGGTCACCGCGTACGGGCTGCACAGCTCGCCGCAGTTCAGCGAAGCCAGCGCCTCGGACGCCGTGTTCGGCTTGCCCGTCTTCGGGTTCGTCTCGGTGCGCAGCTTGAGGTACCGGTCGTACTTGTCCGGGGACAGCGCCCGCACCTCGAAGTTCATCACCGAATGGTACGTCCCGCACAGCTCGGCGCAGCGGCCGACGAACGAGCCTTCACGGTCGATCGAGTTCTGGAACGAGCTGTCCTGGTTGTTCTTCTCCGGGTCCGGCATCACGTCGCGCTTGAAGTTGAACTCCGGGACCCAGAACGAGTGGATGACGTCCGTCGAGCGGAGCCGGTACTCGATCGTCTTGTTCGTCGGCAGCACGAGCAGCGGGATCTCGCCGGAGGAGCCGACGGTGCTCACCTGGGTGCCGTCGGGACGCTTGGCGGCGTCGCCCTCGTACTTGAACTCCCAGTTCCACTGGAAGGCGATCACGTCGACGACGACGTCCGGGTTCGGCTTCTTGTCGAGGACCTTGCCCTCGGTCGTCGCGGTGAAGAAGAACAGCACGCAGACCATGATCGTCGGGAGGACGACCGTGAAGATCTCCAGCGGGATGTTGTACTGGAACTGCCGGGGCAGGTCCTCGGGGCCTTCCGCGGCGGCGCCCTTCTTCTTGCGGTGGAAGATCGCGGTCCAGAAGATCAGGGCCCACACGATCGCGCCGACGACGAGCGCGGCGATGACCGTCCACGTCCAGAGGGTGCGCATCTGGTCGGCCTGCGGCGTGACGCCGGCGGGCCAGCCGAAGCGGAGGATCTCGTCTCCCGAGCAGCCCGTCGCGGTCAGCGCCACCAGCACGGCCAGCGCGGCGACACGCCCGACCCGCTTACCCACCGGGGTGCGCTCTGGTTTTCCCACTGCGCCCTGCCCTTTCACCCAACAGGCCCTCTCACACCGGGCCTTCTTCGACCGATCTTCGTGACAGGCGGAGCCTAGCCGAGTTGGCCGCTCCCGCTGACCAAGGGGTGACCAGTTGCGCCACGCGTCACCCGCTTTCCGGGCGAGGCGCCCGGCCCCGGCATACTGGGCCCTTCCCCGGACCGGCCCGACCCTGAGGTGTGTGAGTACACGTGTGCGGCCTGCTTGGACTGATCTGCGCGACCGAAAACGACGCCGCGGACGCCCGCGGCAGCGTCGGCGCGGCGATGCGCTGCCAGCGCCACCGCGGCCCTGACGAGCAGGACACCTGGGCCGACGCCGAGGTCGTGTACGGCTTCAACCGGCTCGCCTTCATCGACGTCGACCACGCGCACCAGCCGCTGGTGTGGGGCCCGCCGGAGGCTCCCGGCCGGTACACGCTGAACTTCAACGGCGAGATCTACAACTACCGCGAACTGCGCGACGAGCTCGCCGAAAAATTCGGTGCGAAATTCGCCACTGAGGGCGACGGCGAGGCGATCGTCGCGGCTTATCACTACCTCGGGGACAAAGCGGTCGAAAAGCTGCGCGGGATGTTCGCGTTCCTGATCTGGGATTCCGCCGAAAAGGTCGTTTTCGGCGCGCGCGACCCGTTCGGCATCAAACCGCTCTACTACAGCGCCGGGCCGAAGGGCACCGCGTTCTCCAGCGAGAAGAAGAGCCTGCTGGAGCTGTCGGACACGCTCGGCGTCGCGCAGGAGCTGGACCGCACGGCGCTGCAGCACTACCTGGTCCTGCAGTACGTGCCGGAGCCGGAGTCGCTGCACACCGCGATCCGCCGCGTCGAGTCCGGCACCTCGTTCCGGCTCTCGCCGGGCGGGAAGCCCGAGTTCACCCGCTACTTCCACCCGAAGTTCGCCGCGAAGCCGGTGAACGGCCCGGCCGAGGCGGAGGCGCTGTACGAGCGCATCGCCGACGTGATGCGCGACTCGGTCGGCAAGCACATGATCTCCGACCCGGACGTCACGGTCGGCGCGTTCCTCTCCGGCGGCATCGACTCCACCGCGACCGCGACGCTCGCCAAGGAGCACAACCCGAACCTGATCGCGTTCACCACCGGCTTCGAGCGCGAGGGCTACTCCGAGGTCGACGTGGCCGCGGAGTCCGCGGCGGCGATCGGCGTGAAGCACGTGGTCCGCACGGTGTCGGCGGACGAGATGATGGAAGCGCTGCCGCTCATCGTCTGGTACCTGGACGACCCGGTCGCCGACCCGGCGCTGGTCCCGCTGTGGTTCATCGCGCGCGAGGCCCGCAAGCACGTGAAGGCGGTGCTGTCCGGCGAAGGCGCGGACGAGCTGTTCGGCGGCTACACGATCTACGGCGAGCCGATTTCGCTGGCACCGTTCGAAAAGATCCCCGGCGGCGTGCGCAAGCTGCTGGGCAAGGTGTCCACGAAGATCCCGGAAGGCACCCGGGGCAAGGACCTCCTGCGTCGCGGCGCGCTGCCGCTGGAAGACCGCTACTACGGCAACGCCCGCAACTTCCGCGACGAGCAGCTGCGCGCCGTGCTGCGGACGTACCAGGAAGGCGTCGGCTTCAAGGACGTCACCGCCCCCTGGTACGACGTGTCCCGCGGCTGGGACCCCGTCGCCCGCATGCAGCACGTCGATCTCTACACCTGGCTGCGCGGCGACATCCTGGTCAAGGCGGACAAGGTCACCATGGCCAACTCGCTGGAACTGCGGGTGCCGTTCCTCGACGCCGAGGTGTTCAAGGTCGCCGCTTCCATTCCGCTGGACCAGAAGCTCGCGCACGGCACCACGAAGTACGCGCTGCGCCAAGCTCTGGCGAAGATCATCCCCGGCCACGTGCTGAACCGGAAAAAGCTGGGCTTCCCGGTGCCGATCCGGCTGTGGCTGCGCAACGAGATGTACGACTGGGCCCGCGGCATCATCAGCGACTCGAAGACCGACGAACTGCTGGACAAGAACGCCGTCCTGCGCCTGCTCGACGAGCACAAGGCAGGCCAGCTGGACCGCAGCCGCCAGCTGTGGGCGCTGCTGGTCTTCATGCTGTGGCACGGCATCTTCGTGGAACACCGCATCAAGCCGGAAATCCCCGAACCGGTCTACCCGGTCAAGCTCTGAAACGTCCGTGAGGGGACCCCTGAGGGAATCTGATTCCTTCAGGGTTCCCCTCACGACCTACCCGCGAAGCCACAAAAGCCGCGCCGTCGTCACAACGGCCTTCGGGGCCGCCCGCCCACCCGGGGCGCGACGTCGCCAGGCAAAACCACAGCGATCTCCTCCGCCGCCTCCGGCCCGAACGCCTCCCGCACCCGGCTCAACGCCACCGCGCGGTCGAGAGTCCACTCCTGTGTCCCCACCGTCTCCAGCACCAGCACCGCGATCAAACACCCCAGCTGCGCCGCCCGCTCCAAACTGAGCCCGCCGTCGATCGCGGCAAGGAACCCAGCCCGGAACCCGTCCCCGACCCCAGTCGGATCCGCCTTCCCCTGCTCCTGCACCGCCCCGATCTGCAGCGCCGTCCCGTCCCGCCCGACGATCTCCACGCCCTTCTCCCCGAGCGTGGTGATCCGCAGCCCGACGCGCTCCAGCACATCCGCCTCGGTCCAGCCAGTCTTCTGCAGCAGCAACTCCCACTCGTAGTCGTTGCTGAACAGGTACTTCGCCCCCTCGACGAACGACCGCACCTGCGCCCCGTCCATCCGGGCCAGCTGCTGCGAGGGGTCGACCGCGAACGTGTACCCGCGCTGACGGCATTCCTGCGCGTGCCGGACCATCCCCTCGGGGTCGTCCGGGCTGATCAGCACCAGTCCGAGCCCGCCGACGCGCTCGGCGATCGGCCCCAGCTCGATGTTGCGGGACTCCGCCATCGCGCCGGCGTAGAACGTCGCGATCTGGCACATGTCCTCGTCGGTGGTGCACACGAACCGCGCGGTGTGCGCGATCTCGGACACCAGCACGCCCGCGGTGTCCACGCCGTGCCGCTGCAGCCACGACTGGTAGTCCGCCCAGTCCTGGCCCACGGCTCCGACGAGCACCGGCCGCACGCCGAGCACGCCGAGGCCGAACGCGATGTTCGCGCCGATGCCGCCGCGGCGCACGACGAGGTCGTCGGCGAGGAAGCTCAACGACACCCGGTGGAGCTGCTCGGCGACGAGCTGCTCGGCGAACCTCCCCGGGAAGTGCATCAGATGGTCCGTCGCGATGCTGCCGGACACGGCGATCCTGGGCTTGTCTGCCACCGGTTCTCCTCACGAGGTGGATGAGCTGTCGTTTTCGCGCCCTGACGCAAGTTACCCGCTGGTCATGACCCTTCCGGGTAGTTTCCGCGCCACGTTCCGACACTACCGGCCGGTACTCGTTTCCTGTTCAAGTCCGGCTGAATAGCGTGGCTTTCGTGAACCTCGCGACCGAACCGGAAACCCTCGGCGACCTGATCGCCGACTGCGCCGACCTCCCGTCGGCTCTGCAGCCCGAGCGCCCCGCTGACCAGGCACGACTTCCCCTCCCGAGGACCGCGCGGCCGTGGACGGTCGACGACGCCTGCCACGCGCAGGTCGCCGACCTCGACGCGTACGTCTGAGCACGCGAAAACCCAGCAGCAGTTGAACGGCCAGCGGCCGGAAACGACAACGGGCCCCGGCGCACAGTGTGCGCC
>NZ_JBSHAM010000190.1:0-7117 GCF_053611505.1 Amycolatopsis sp. NPDC054798
GTGCTTGTCAAGGCATCTTTCCCGCCTTGACAAGCACCCCCGCGCCGTCGTCACAATCAGCTTCGGGGTGCCCCCAAGCAGAACCCACGGCAACGTCGCCGCCAGGCGACGAGCCGAAACCCCCACCCTCAAATCTCCGAACGCTCAGCAACCGCCTCCCACAACGCCCCCAGCTCGTTCAACATCCCCGCGATCTCCCCCCGCCGCTCCTCCGGGCACCCCGCCAGCAACGCCTGATCCAGCCTCCGCGTCCGCCGAGTCACCTCGCGAAACGCCTCCGCCCCCTCCTCCGTCAACGTCAGCACCTTCGCCCGAGCATCATGCGGCGCAGGCCCCCGAACAATCAGCCCCCGATTCTCCAACCGCCGGCACACATCAGCCATCGTCGACGTATCCAACGCAACCGCCTTCGCCAACGCCGTCTGGTCGAACCCGGGATAAGCCCGCACCGCCGACAACACCGCGAACTGCGGCCCAGTCAGCACCGAATCGACATGCCGATTCCAAGCCGCCAAATACGCCTGATACAACCGCCGAGCCCCGTACCCCGGCGCCGCGGCCAGATCCGCCGGCGCCTCCAGACTGACCCGCCGCCCCGCCCGCGAGCCGCCTTTCGCTGCCCCACCCACTGCTGCCGACATCCCTCGACCTTAACTACGCACCCGCGCTGCGGCAGCCCGTCCGGCCCGCCGCAGCCTGTCCCCGCATCCCTGCCCGCCCACAATAGTACGTCCCCGGACAAACTCCGGCCCGGCCACCGAGCACCGGCCGACGCCGCCCCAGTCAGCCTCAGCCAGCCTCAGCCGATTCCCGCTGATTCCGGTCGAACAAAGCCGCCCCGCCCATCAGGAACAACTGCGCGACCACCCGATCGAACCGTCGCTGCTTCCACGCCGTGCGCAGCAGTCCGCGATGCGCGGCCAAGTGGTCGGCCAGCACGTCGTGGCCAAGGTTGTGCGCACAACCGAAATGCCGATAGGCACCGCGGAAGTCACGCCCAGCCAACGCGGCTCTGCCCCGGTCCATCTCGAGTTCGTAACCCATGTCGGCCATCAGCCCTCCCCCTTCACAGCTTCACTAGTCCCCTGCAATGCAGCATAGGCACAATCCGGCAGGACCCGCGCAGCACACGACGCGCCCTGATTTGCTGCCAGGCAAGCGATTCCCGCGGAGAACCCGACCGAAACAACCGAATACCCGCAAAACTGACCAGCACCCATCCGAAACCCGCATCCAGCCCGCTGCCACCGAACGCGATGAACTCCTGCGCACCGCAGCCAAACCGACCACCCGCACCGGTTCCTCCCGCAGGACTGGGAAGATCGGCTCATGACGCAGGATCCGACCCCAGCCTCGCGGATTACCCGCCTCGAGATACTCGCCGACATAGTCCGGGACGAACTCCTCGCGGCCGGGCTGCCCCTCAAGCACGCCTGGACGGACGCCGGTGCCTCGGTCAGCGTCGACAAGCCAGATCTTCGCGGCGTCGTGGTCGATTGGTATCAAAGCAGCCAGTTCAGTGACGCGCTGATGGCCGCGTGGGGCGACGATCCCCATCACGAAGGCGAAGAGTTCGCCGCTTTCACCAAGCAAGCCGACGCGGTCAGGGAGGCGATGGCCGACGCGTTGCTCGCGGTCCTCACGGCCGCGGGGTTCGAGGCCCGCCGGATCGACAGCGCCCACGTGTCGAGCGAAATTCTGGTCACCCGGCGGCTCGCCGACTCTCCGTGGCGAGCCCGCCGGTCCGCCCGGGACGCGGCGCGGATGGACAAGATGCACGCGGCCTGGGCGGCCCGGGCCGCTGCCGGATGCGGGAATCCCGA
Source organism: Amycolatopsis sp. NPDC054798 (assembly GCF_053611505.1). NCBI lineage: Bacteria > Bacillati > Actinomycetota > Actinomycetes > Pseudonocardiales > Pseudonocardiaceae > Amycolatopsis > Amycolatopsis sp. NPDC054798. The sequence continues at coordinate 1,824 of NZ_JBSHAM010000190.1, forward strand.
CTGCGAAACACACTTTCCGGGCACCAGCGGCTCTGGGAAGGTTCAGGCGTGAACGCGAGCGAACCCACGCCACTGCACCGGCTCGAAGCCCTTGCCAGCATCGTCCAGGACGAACTCGTCGCGGCCGGGCTCCCGGCGCTCCCCGAGCGCGCGCCGACCGGCATGTCCGGCGCGATCGTCGCGGTCCGCCGGCCGGAACTCGACGGCGTGCTGGTTTCCTGGCAGCTCGGCCCGCAACTCGTCGACGCGGCACAGCAGGCCTTGGGCGACGACCCGCATCACGAAGGCGAAGAATGCGCCGCTTTCTCGAAACTCACCTCCGCGATCAACGAGGCGATGGGCAAGGCGGTGCTCGAGATCCTCACCGCGGCCGGGCTCGAAGCCGCTCGGACGGGGGATGACGCACCCGACGAGCTTTTGGTGACCCGGCGGCTGGCCGTCTCGCCCTGGCGAGCCCGCCGCGACGCCGAGTTCGAGACTCGCTACGAGAAGATGCTGGCAGCCTGGAACGCCCGGCACGCGGAGAAGTGCTCGAATCCCGACTGCGGAACGCATCATCCGAAACGGAAGGAAACCTCGTAGCCCCGACGGCTTCCTCGGCTGCGCGCGTCAGCCCAGGGGCCAGGCCGCGTCTCCGGCGGCCCGGCCCCTCGGTTCACCACTCCGGCCGCGAACTCCCCAGCCGAGGCGTAGTCCCGCCCCACCGGGGCGGCGTCTCGCTCATCCGGATCACCGGCCCGAGACTCTTCAAATCGCCGTAGATCGTGCCGGAATCCTCCACCGCGTACCGCTCGAATTCCTCCGGCGTCAACCGTCCCGGCGCGTCGGCGTAATCAGTCAGCAGTCCCTGCCGCTGCAACAACATCGACGACTGGCACAGCGAAACCTGCACGTGATAAGACCCGCCTTCCCGCGCCCGCCGGGCCAACGCCAGCATCGCGCCGTAGCTCGCCAGGAAGCCGGTGAGGAAATCGCACAGGTAGACCGGTGTCAACTGTGGACGGTCGCCGCCCTGGAGGACACACGCGCCGGTGACGGCTTGCGCGACCTGATCCCATCCGGCGCGCATGCTGAACGGACCGCCGGAGCCGAAGCAATTCACGCTCACGTAAACGATTCCCGGCCGCAGTGCCGCGAGATCCTCCGGACCGAAGCCGTGCGCGGACATCCGGCCCGGGCGATAGCCTTCGACGAACACATCAGCCGCGCTGGCCAGCGAACGCAATCGAGCGGAATCGTCCACTGTGGAGTAATCGAGATAAGTGCTTCGCTTGCCGTGGCTCGTGTCCCGGACAAACGGTGCCACCTGAGGAAGCTGCGGCGCGGTCACCATCAACACGTTCGCGCCGTGCTCGGCCAGGCTCAGCGCGGCGGTCGGGCCAGCCAGGATGCGCGTCAGGTCCAGAACCCGGACGTCAGAGAGCGGCGAAGCACCGCCTTCAGGAAGCGGAGAAGGGGCGCTGTCACCGATTTTGCTGATCTCGACCACCGGGCGCGAGGCCAGATAAGCGCCGTGCGGGTGCGCTAGCCATTCGTCCGGCGTTCGCACGACTCCCCCGCACGCGCCGGCCGCGGCGATGGCGTCTTCCAGGTCGTCGGCCTTCCACTTGGCGACGGCGGCCGCCACCGACGACGGCACCGGCTCGCAGCCGAGGACGTCCAGGACCCGGCGTTCCAGATGCGGCAGGTTGAAGTGCGGCAGGAACCAGCGTCCGTCGGCGGTCGGCCAAGGCTGGGTGAGCGCGACCATGTGCTCGACGGCGGGCGAAAGCGGCGCGGGGCGGTATTCGCCGTCCGCGGAACGGATGAGCGTCATGTCCTCGCCGCCGAGCGCGGTGGCCGCGGCGGCGCGTACGTCGACTGCGATCTTCTGCCGACGTCCGGTGCGCAGTTCCCACAGGTCGTTCGCAGCGACCGCGCGGGCGGCGAGGGCGTCGGCGAGGGTTTCGCCGATCCGGAACGGCGACGCGAAAAGCGGGTCCGAGCCGGTGATCGTCACCTCGTCGGCGGCAGGACGCGGGCTGTCGCGCAGGGTCATCAGTTCTTCGAAGGCATCCATTGTCTTTCCTTTCAGGCCGAAGCGACGTCGACCACGATGCGGCCAGTACCGGCACCGGCCAGGAGCGAAGCGGCGGCGTCCTTCGCCTCCGCGAGCGGGACGACGCGCGTCACGGAATCCAGGAGCGCCGGATCGAGCAACTGGGCCAAGCGCTGCCAGGCGGCTTCGCGGCGAAGCAGGGGTGTGCGGACCGAGTCGATTCCGAGCAGCGAGACGCCGCGCAGGATGAACGGCAGGACATTGCCGGGATACTCAGCGCCTCCGGCGAGTCCGCAGGTCGTCGCGACGCCGGAGTGTTGCAGACCGGCAAGCGCACCGGCGAGGACCGGACCGCCGACCGCGTCGACCACGCCGGCCCAGCGCTGTTTGCCCAATGGTTTGCCGGAAGAAGCGAGTTCGGTGCGGTCGAGGACCTGCGCGGCGCCCAGTGCGGCGAGTTGCGCGGACAGCTCGGAAGGACGGCCGGTGGCCGCGATCACCTCGTAGCGAGCCGCCGCCAGCAGCGCGATCGCGACCGAACCGACGCCGCCGCCCGCGCCGGTGACCAGGATCGGACCGGTTTCCGGGGCGAGGCCGTGGCGTTCGAGCGCGAGCAGGCTGAGCGCCGCGGTGAAGCCGGCGGTGCCGATCGCCGCCGCGCGCAGCGGGCCGAGTCGCCCGGGGACACGGACGAGGTCGTCGCCGTTGACCGCGGCGACGCCGGCCAGCCCGCCGTGCAGGTCTTCGCCGAGTCCCGCGCCGTTGAGGGTGACCACGTCCCCCACGCGCCAGTGCGGATGCCGGGACGCGAGCACCTCGCCGGTCAGGTCGATCCCGGCGACGAGCGGATGCCGCCGGACGACACCGGGGCGGCCGTGCAGCGCGAGCGCGTCTTTGTAGTTGATGCTGGAATACCGCACGCGAACGGTGGTGTCGAGGTCGTCCAGCATCGCCGGGTCGAGCTGGCCGAACGCCGCACCGGTGGCGTCGCGCACGATCCAGCCGGGGAAGGCCGTCATCTCCTGGTCCATGCTTCCCACGGTAGAAATCCGGGACCTGGCAGGGAAATGCTCGTCACGGCGACGCCATGCACGGCGGGCATAGCTGGGTAGGCTGCCGGGCATGGAGGTCGAACTGCGGCATCTGCGCGCGTTCGTGACGGTCGCGACGTGCGGCACGTTCACCGCCGCGAGCCGCGAACTGCTGATCACCCAGCCGGCGCTCACGCGCACGATCCAGCAGTTCGAGGAGACGGTCGGGACTCGACTGCTGGAACGCACCCCGCACGGGGTCGAACCGACCGAGGCGGGCGGCGAACTGCTCGGGCGGCTCCGCGTCGTCTTGCGCGACCTCGACACCGCTCTCGCCGCGGCGGGCGGGAAGGCCGGGCTGCGGATCGGGTTCCAGTGGGCGCTGCCGGATCCGTGGGCGAGCGATCTGCTGGCCGCCTTCGAAACCGCGACCGGCGCGACCGCCACTCTCCTGCGCCGCGACGACATCGTGGCCGCCCTGCATTCCGGCGACGTCGACGCGGCGTTGGTGCGCGGGGAGATCGACGCGTCCGGGATCAGCGGGACCTTGCTGTTCGAGGAAGACCGGCTGGCAGCGGTGGCCGCGAGTTCGGCACTGGCGGCGCGCGCGGAACTGGACTGGACGGAACTGGCCGCGCATCCGGTGGTCGTGAACACGGTCAGCGGCGCGACCAGTCCGCTCGACTGGCCGCCGGAGAACCGGCCCGCGCAGGTCGTTCAATGCGGCAGCTACGACGAATGGCTCACCATCATCGCGTCCGGCCGGGCCGTCGGCTCGACCACCACCTCGGCCGCGGAGGCGCACACTCACGCGCGAGTCGCCCACATTCCGCTGCGAAACGCACCCCGCGTGGCGCTGCGCCTGCTCTGGCCGACGCGCCGGTCAAGCGATCCGCTGCTGCGCAGGTTCAGCGAACTGGCGCATTCCGTTCAGCGAGCGTCGTAGTCCGCACGGGCTTTTTCGATCTTCGCCAAATGCTCGACGCTCCATTCCAGCAATGGCGCGGTCGCTTCCCGCAGTGTCCGGCCCATCGCCGTCAGCTCGTAGGAAACGTGCGGCGGCATGACATTGCGGACAGTCCTCGTGAGGATCCCGTCGCGTTCCAGATCCCGCAGCGTGACGGTGAGCATCCGCTGGCTGATGCCCTCGATTTCCCTTTTGAGTTCAGTGAAGCGCCGCGGGCCGTCGCGGAGCACGCGGACGATCAGCAGCGCCCACTTGTCCCCCACGATCTCCAGGACCGCTCGGGTCCGGCACACCTCGTCGGCCATGGTTACCTCCGGAGAACCGGGGCACTAATTAGTGCCTTATTGCCCGCCGCGACGCGGAAGATCACGATGGTTCTCGAACAGTACCGGGTTACTTCCGGTAACCGCTAATCCCTGAACGAGGAACCTGACCATGACGACGTTTGCGCTGGTCCACGGCGCTTGGCACAGCGGCCGTGCCTGGGACCGCGTGGTCCCGCTGCTGGAAGCGGCCGGACACCGGGTGCTCGCGCCCTCGCTGACCGGCTACGGCGACAAGAAGCACCTGCTCAGCCCGGAAACCGGGCTCGACACCCACGTCCAGGACATCGTGGAACTGCTCCGCCGCGAAGAGGACGTGGTCCTGGTCGGCCACAGCTACGCCGGGCTGGTCATCTCCTCGGCCGCCAACGAGGTGCCGGACCGGGTCGCCGAACTCGTCTACCTCGACGCGATGGTCCCCGAGGACGGCGAAACCGCGGTCGACGTCCAGCCGGTCAGCCAGCACCTCATCGACCTCGCCGCGCAACACGGCGACGGCTGGCGCGTTCCGCCGATGCCGGAGCGGCCCGCGCCGTTCGGGCTGTTCGGCGTCACCGATCCGGCCGACGTCGAATGGCTGCGCGGAATGCTCTCCGACCAGCCGGTGCGCTGCCTGCAGCAGCCCGTGCGGCTCGGCAACCCGGCCGCACGGGCGATCCCGCGCACGCACATCCACTGCGTCGGCGCGACCCCGGAAGGCATCACCCGCCGCCCGGTGCCCGCGCTCCAGCCGAACGGGACGCCGTCGCGGGTGTGGGAGCTGCCGACCGGGCACGACTGCATGATCACGATGCCGGTCGAACTGAGCGAACTGCTGCTGAAACTCGCCTAGCCCAGCACTGGCCGCACGCCGACGCCAGAAGTCCGTGTAGGGCCCCGTGTGGGGATCTGTTTACCGCAAGGGGCCCGTCACGGACTTCACCAGAATGGCCACA
>NZ_JBSHAM010000191.1:0-7100 GCF_053611505.1 Amycolatopsis sp. NPDC054798
CCTTGAGGGAATCTGATTCCCTCAAGGAGCCCTTCACGGACCGGCGGGCGTCGTGAGGGGAACACAGAGGGAATCAGGGACCGTGGAAGGTGGTCCTCGCGGGCGGGTTGGGGGGCGGGAAAGTACTCGGGGAAAGCAAAGCGGGCCGGTCCTGAAAGGACCGGCCCGCTTGCCAGCTAAGGGTTATGCGGTGATCAGGCGTTGCTCCGGCGGCGGCGGACCACCAGCAGCATCGCGCCACCGGCGACGACCAGGGCCGCGCCGATGCCGATGGGCAGGGCGGCGTTCACGCCGGTGTTCGCCAGCGGGGTCTGGCCCGAGTTGTTGCCCGCGGCGGGGGCGGTCGTGGCGGGAGCGGTGGTGACCGGGCCGGTTTCGGTCCAGGTGCCGGTCGCGGCGGCCTCGACCGCGCTCTTCTGCGACTGGGCCACGATCAGCGACTGCGCCGGCTCGCGGTCGTAGTTCTTGGCCACGAACAGGCGGCCGGTGTTGACGTCGCCCGTGGCCTTCACCGCGAGTTCGGCCGTGCCGGGCTTCGCGTCCTTCGGGACGTCCAGGAACAGCTTCGTGCCGTTCTTGATCGCCGAGGACTTGATCTCCTCGCCGTTCTCGCCGACGATCTTCACGCCCTCGGGGAGCTTGCTCGTGAAGTCGGTGACGCTGCCGGTGGTGGCGATGGTGAACGGGCCGATCTTCGTGCCCGCTTCGCCGGTCGCCTTCGCCGGGGTGATGCTCAGCGCCGGCTTCTTCTCCTCGACGCCGGTGTTGGCGTCGCCGGTGAGGTACTTGTACAGCGCGAGGACGTCAGCCGCTTCGTCCGCGGAGCCGTTGGCCAGCGGGTTCTCGGCGTCGAGGTCCTTCGCGTCGCTGTAGTGCCACACCGCGGCCTGGGTCGCGGTCAGCGCTTCCTTCGTAGACAGACCGTCGTGGAGCGTGACGCCCTTGCCGGTCAGCGTCTTCTCGATGGAGGCGACGTCCTGCGACGGGTAGCTGTGGTGCAGCACCCAGTTGATGTTCTTGTTGTTCTTGCGGAACGGCGACTTCGCGTCGGGGTAGTCGTTCCACGCGTGCTCGACCATGGTCTCGTTGTATCGCGCGCCGACCTCGATCTGCACGCAGTACATCTTCGAGAACGCACCGTCGGACAGCTTGAAGTTGAACAGCGTCGTCTGGACCATGCCCTTGCCGGCGATGTTGACGTCGAAGCCCGACGTGCCGCCGGACACCAGCTCGCCCGAAGCCGCGCCGCTGCGCGCCGTGGGGGCGTTGTCGTCCGCGAGGGCGACCGGCGCGGCGATCATGAGCGCCGCCGCCGCGGACGCCACCGCAGCGCCTCCCCGGACCAGAATTGACCTGCCGTGCATGCTTTCTCCCATCCAGTCCCGAACCACGAACGACGGACCGCGTGAGACCACATCTCCCCGACCACGGCGGCCACTAATTCGGGTGAAGAATCCACCCAGTCAAGCGATGGCGAAGCATACACAGGGCTCACATGCGCACTGTGAGTGGTCCCCTGAATGCGCGTTCGTCCCACTACTCGGAGTCGTTCCTCCCCTTGTGTTGCTCTAGGTAGATGTGCGCGGAGCTGCGCGAACCCGTGGAACGCCACTGGAGAAAGGAGCTGCGAAGGTGCGCACGCGACCCTCGGCGGACGTGCTGGCCGCGTTCGGCTGCGCCGGAGATCCCGTTCGGCTGGAAGGCGGGAAAGGCGGGACTTGGCGCGCCGGGAACGTGGTCCTGAAACCGGTGGAGTTCGCTCCGGAAACGCGCTGGCGGGCGGCGGCGCTCGCGACGGTGGCCGAGTCGGCGGAGTTTCGGATCGCCCGGCCGCTCCGGGCTCGCGACGGAGACTGGATCGCCGTCGACAGGGATTTCCGGCCCGACGGCCAGAATTCATCCGGCGGTCATCCGGACGACCAGGGTTCGGGCAAGGTGAACGACTCCCCCGCCGATGCACGGGGCTGGGAAGCCAGCCTGCTGGTCCCCGGCCGCCCGGACACCGCCCGTCCCGACGACGCGATCCGGGCCGGGATCGCGTTCCATCAGGCCGTCGCGCACCTGCCGCGTCCGGCGTTTCTCGATCTCCGGACCGACCCCTGGGCGATCGGAGACCGGGTCGCCTGGGAGGAATTGCCGCCCGGCGGCTCAGCGGACGCTCGCGTGCTCCTCGATCCGCTGCTCGCCGCGCGCCGGTCGGTCGAGTTGCCTTCGCAGGCTGTGCACGGCGACCTTCCCGGCAACGTCCTTTTCGCGCCGGGACAGCCGCCCGCGGTGATCGACTGGGCGGTCTACTGGCGTCCGCCGTCCTGGGCCGCCGCGGTGGCGGTCGCCGACGCGTTGTGCTGGTACGAGGCGGTTCCCGGCCTGATCGACCGCTGGGCGCACCTGCCGGACTGGCGGCAGATGCTGATCCGCGCGCTCGTCTACCGGATCGTCACGCACGACCTCGCCGGGCGCTGGACGCCGGATCAGTTCGCCGCTTATCAGCCTGCCGTCGCGGCGGTGCTCAGTTGACCAGGTTCTCCAGCGGCTCGCCCTTCGCGTAGTGCGCGAGCTGGCGTTCGGCTAGGCGCTTCGCCCGCGGGTAGAACGAGTCCGAACCGCCGGCGATGTGCGGGGTGATGATCGCGCCGTCGAGGGTCCACAGTGGATGGTCGGAGGGCAGCGGTTCCGGGTCCACGACGTCGAGAGCCGCGCGCAGGCGGCCGGCGGAGACCTCGGCGGTGAGGGCGTCGGTGTCGACGGCGGTGCCGCGCCCGACGTTGACGACCAGAGCGGTGTCCGGCAGCAGCGCCAGTTCCGTGGCACCGAAGAGACCGCGGGTCTGCGGGGTGTCGGGCAGGATCAGCACCACGATGTCCGCGGTGGGCAGGAGATCCGGCAGTTCGGCGATGCCGTGCACGCCGGGGCGCGCGGTGCTGGCGACCCGGACCACCTCGGCCTCGCCCGCTTCCAGGTACCGCTCGACGGCGCGGCCGATCGAACCGTAACCGACCAGCAGGACGCGGCAGTCGGCGAGCGAGCGCGTGTGCTCCCGGTCCCACGAACCGGTTCGCTGCTGCGCGAACCAGCGCGGGAAATACCGTTGCGCGGCAAGGATCAGCGCGAGCGTGTGCTCGGCGACGCTGAGGTCGTGCAGGCCCCGGCCGTTCGCCAGCCGCACCCCGGACGGGACGAGCGGCAGCAGGTTGTCGTAACCGGCGGAAAGCGTCTGGACCACCCGCAGCGACGGCAGGTGCGGGATGAGCTTCGCCGCCGCCGGGCCCTGGTCGTAGGGCAGGACGTAGAACTCGACGTCGCCGAGACCGTCCGGCGGCGTGTCGCGGCCGTCCCAGACGACCGCGTTCAGTTCGGCCGGAACGGAAATGTCGGACCAGGGCACCAGTACACGCGCGGTCATGCTCGCCTTTCCTTCGTCTTCACCGGAACCGCGAGCACCAGCACCGCGGCTGCGGCCATTGTCCCCGCCAGCATCAAGAACGCGGCAGCCGTGCTGCCGGTCGCGGATTCGAGCCAGCCGACCAGGTAAGTCCCGAGGAACCCGCCGAGCGCGCCAGCCGCGTTGACGACAGCTACCGCCACCCCGGCGGTCCGCTGCGGCAGCAGCTCGGAAATCATCGCGAAAAACGGGCCGTAGGGCGCGTACAAGGCCACCGCAGCGATCGCCAGCAGCACGAATGCCCACCAGAAATGCTGTTTGCCCAAGAGATAAGAACCGTAGAACGCGACCGCGCCGGCGATCAGCCACGGCCACACGTAGCGCCGACGCACCCCGGACCGGTCCGAGCCGCGCGAGTTGATCAGCATCGCCACCACGGCGAACGCGTAGGGGATCGCCGACAGCAAACCGGTCGCGCCGATCCCGGCCGACGAGCCTGCCTTGACGATCGACGGCAGCCAGAACACGAAGCCGTAAACCCCGATGCTCCACAACAGGTATTGCGCCGACAGCAGCAAAACCGCCTTCGACCGCAACGCTTCCCGCACTGGGCGGTCGGCCGGTTCCGGCAACTGCGCCTGTTCCGCGGCGATCGCGCGTTCGACCGCGTCGCGACCGGCCGCATCGAGCCACGGCGTGTCAGCGGGCCGGTCGCGGACCTGCGCACGGAAGACGAAAGCCCAGATCAGCGCCGGAATTCCCTCGATGATGAACATGCCGCGCCAGGACGTCGCCTCGATCAAATATCCCGACGCCGCCGACAGCCACATCACCGTGACCGGGTTGCCGAGAATCAGGAAAGCGTTGGCCCGCCCGCGTTCGGCCTTCGTGAACCAGCGCGCGAGCAGCACGACGAGCGCGGGCAGCACCGCCGCTTCCACCGCGCCGAGCAGGAACCGGACCACGATCAGGACCGGCACCGAACTGAGCAGACCCTGCGCGGTCGCCAGGACGCCCCACGCGAGCACCGACCAGAAGATCAGGCTCCGCACGCTGCGGCGGTCGGCGTAGAGCACGCCGGGGACCTGCAGGAGGAAATAGCCGAGGAAGAACGATGCGGCGATCAGACCGGACGTCGTGCTCGTGAGGTTCAGTTCCTCGGCCATGCCGCCCGCGGTCGCGATCGAGAAGTTCGACCGGTCGAGGTAGGCGAGGCTGTAGGTGACGAAGACGATCGGGATCAGCCGCAGCCAGCGCTGCCTCCCGAGCGTGCCCGCCTGCTCGACGGTGTCCATCCGGTACTCCTGTCGCCGCTGACCTTGACGTGCTTTCCGTCATATGGAAAGCTATTCCGCAATGCGGTGAGAGGCAGTGTGCGTCGCCGCGCGCGGGACGTCAAGGGGGTCCGATGGCGGACATGGTCGGCAAGGCTTTGCGAGTGCTGTCCCTGCTCGGCGGCTACCCCGAAGGCGTGCCGCTGTCCGAACTGGCGCGCGCCGCCGGGTATCCGGTGAGCACGACGCATCGGCTGCTCAGTTCCTTGCAGAGCGAGGGATTCGCGCGCAACGACCCGGTTTCGAAGCGGTACTCACTGGGGTTGCGGTTGTTCGAGCTGGGTCAGTCGGTGTCGCAGGCGCGCGGGTTCGCCGGGGTCGCGCTGCCGGTGATGCAGAAGCTGTCGGCGGAGACCGGCGAGCCGACGCTGCTGGCCGTGCTGGACGGGCACAACCAGGTTTACGTCCACTCGGTACAGGGATCGCAGCGGCTGCAGATCCGCGGCGAACCGGGCGCGCGCGGGCCGTTGCACTGCACGTCGATGGGCAAATGCCTGGTCGCGTTCGCGCCGAACGGGGACGAACTGGTCGCCTCGCTCGAACTGCCCGCCTTGGGCCCGCGCACAATCACCACGCGGGAGGCGTTCGCGACGGAAATCGCCGCGGTGCGCGAACGCGGTTTCGCGATCGCCGACGAGGAGCACGAGGAAGGCATCCGCGCGGTCGGCGTTCCGATCAGGACGCCGGACGGAACCGCGCTCGCCGCTTTGTCCACCGCCGCACCGGCTTATCGGCTGACCGTCACTCAGTTGGAGGAGTTCGTGCCCGCTTTGCGCGCTGCCGCCCGGGAATTGGCGGCGGTGCTGCCCCGGTGAGGTCTTACTCGCCGATCTGGCCCTTGATCCACGAGACGAGCTGGTCGACGCGCGCCGCGGTTTCGAGGCCAGGCTGAGGACAGTCGGGGCCGAAGTTCTCGACCGCGATCAGCGTGTTCTTTCCTTTCACCGCCACGAAAAACGGCGAACCCGAGTCGTCCGGGCACGGGCTGTTCTCGACAGTGCGCTTCTTCAGCGGCTCCAGGGTGATCTCGTTCTTGCGCACCTCGTCGACCTGGAAATCGCCGCGTTTGATGTGGTCGGTCTGCACGATGACCTTCGAGGACAGCGAACCCCAGCCGACAAAGGTCGTGTGCTGCCCCGGATCCGGCGGACCGTCCGGCAGCGCGAGCGGTTCGATGTCGGTGACCGGTTCGGACAGTTTGGCGAGCGCCAGGTCGTTGACCGCGGACTGGCGCGCGTCCACGATTTTCAGCACGTGCCCGCGCGGATCGGAGTCGGTGAGCTTCCCGATCGCGGCGGTCATGGTGTAGTCGGGTTTGCCGCTGACGCGCGTGCCGTCGAGATCGTGGAAACAGTGTCCCGCGGTGACGATCCATTGCGGGGCGATCAGCGAACCGCTGCACCCGCCGGTGCGGACGCCGCCGCCCTTCTCCGGAATGTCCTTTGAGGACAGTTTGACGCTGAACGGGGTGGGGTGGTCGGGCAGCGCGGGCGCGGTGGCCTTGCTGCTGGCGGTGCTGCCCGTGCCGCTGTTGAGCGTGCCGCCGGCATTGCCAGCGTTGCCCGCGTTGCCGCCGACGCCGCGCGCGACGGCGACGTTCGACACCGGCTTGGCGGTCCCGGCCTCCGCGGTCCGCTGCAGGCCGACGTAGGCCCCGGCGAGCCCAGCACCGAGGACCGTGGCGACCGCCACGGCACCCAGCCGAAGGCTCGTCCGCTGGGCGGAACGTGACTTTGCGTGCACCACGGGGGCCACGATAGCGAAGTTGTTAACCCGAATGAGTGAGTGTGCCCGATTAATCCGATGAGGAGGGTAGAAACTGACGCGGCCGATACGCGGGGTCGGGGGTTGGTCACGGAATGCTAACGGCGTGGGGGTGTTTTGCCTGGACGGTGGGGAGTTCGGTGATGGAGACCGGATTGTGGGCGTTGGTCCCGATCAGTGGGACGGTTCGGCTGGGAGGGCTCGCCCCATGAGATTTCTCGGTAGCTGGGGGCAGCGCCGACAGGTACGCGGGGGTCCCACGAACCCTTCGGCGCGCAGCACGACCGAGAAGCCCGCGAGGGGAGTCTGATTCCGTCAGGGTTCCCTTCACGGACGCCTGCTGGAACAGAAGGCCCCGCCTCCGACGCAGCCCCCGGTGCTCCGCACGGCCGCGACGGAACCGCACAACGGCTGCCGAGAAAACCTCAATGTGGCATTGGGTGCATCTGACGCACCCAATGAGGTTTTCTCAGTAGCTGTCGTGCGCAGCTCTCCCGCGGGGGCGCGGAGCATCGTGCGGGCTGGTGGCGGGTGGCGTGGTTGAGAGGTCCGTGAGGGCCACCTTGAGGGAATAAGAATAACACAAAGTTGGCCACACCCACGCAGGGAAAAAACCGCCC
>NZ_JBSHAM010000192.1:0-6983 GCF_053611505.1 Amycolatopsis sp. NPDC054798
ACCTTGAGGGAATCAGATTCCCTCAAGGAGCCCTTCACGGACCGTCGGGAAGAATGCCGGGCGTCCCGGTGTTGTGCAGGGCATCTCCGGAAAAAAGTTCAAGTAATCTAGAGGTTTTCACGAGCTGGGGGACACTCCGATGGACAACACCTGGGCGCTGCTGAGCAGCGCGATGCGGGCCGGTGACGCGCCGAAAGCGCTGACCCGGGGCACCCCTCGCCGGGTCGCGCGGTTCGCCCGGCCGCACTGGAAGCGGCTGCTGGCCTTCCTGGTGCTCACCGTGATCTCGGCGGTGCTCGCTGTGACGACGCCGGTGCTGGCGGGCAAGGTGGTCGACGCGATCGTCGGCAAGCACGAGCTGACCGTGGTGGTCTGGCTGTCGGTGGTGATCGCGGTGCTCGCGATCCTCGACGCCGGGCTCGGCCTCGCCGAACGCTGGCAGTCGGCGCGGATCGGCGAGGGCATCATCCTCGACCTGCGCGTGGCGGTGTTCGAGCACGTGCAGAAGCTGCCCATCGCGTTCTTCACCCGCACTCGCACCGGCGCGCTGGTCAGCAGGCTCAACAACGACGTGATCGGCGCGCAGCGCACCTTCACCGCGACTTTGTCCGGTTTGGTCACCAATGTGATCCAGCTGGTGCTGTCGCTGGTGGTGATGGTGTCGCTCTCCTGGCAGGTCACGCTCTTCGCGCTGGTGCTGTTGCCGATTTTCGTACTGCCCGCCCGGCGGCTCGGCCGCCGCATGGCCGGGCTGCAGCGCGAGGCCGCTCAGCTCAACGCCGGAATGACCACTCAGATGACCGAGCGGTTCTCCGCGCCGGGCGCCACGCTCGTGAAGCTCTTCGGCAGGCCGCGCCAGGAGGTCGCCGACTTCGGCCTCCGCGCCGGACGGGTGCGCGACATCGGCGTCCGCACCGCGATGCTGACGCGCTGGTTCATGACGAGCCTGACGCTCGTGTCCGCGCTCGCGCAGGCGCTGGTCTACGGGCTCGGCGGCTACCTGGCGCTCACCGGGAAGCTCGAAGCGGGCACTGTGGTGGCGCTCGCGCTGCTGCTGACCCGGCTGTACACGCCGCTGACCGCGCTCGCGAACGTGCGCGTGGATGTGATGACCGCGCTGGTGTCGTTCGAGCGGGTCTTCGAGGTGCTGGACCTGGAGCCGATGATCAAGGAGCCTGCCGAGCCGAAGAAGCTGCCCGAGGGCGGGGTTTCGGTCGAGTTCGCGGGCGTCCGGTTCGGCTACCCGGCGGCCGACAAGTTCTCGCTCGCTTCGCTGGAAGATGTGGCCACTTTGGACAGCCGGGGCGGCGAAGAGGTGCTGCACGGCGTGAGTTTCCGCGCGGAAGCCGGGCAGATGGTCGCGCTGGTCGGTTCGTCCGGTGCGGGCAAATCGACGATCGCCTCGCTGCTGCCGCGGCTGTACGACGTGGACGCCGGTTCGGTTCGACTGTCCGATGTGGACGTCAAGGACCTGAGTTTCGCTTCGCTGCGCGAGACGGTCGGCGTGGTGACCCAGGACGGGCATCTGTTCCACGACACGATCCGGGCCAACCTCAGCTACGCGCGCCCGGGCGTCGCCGACGACGAGATCTGGGCCGCGCTGGAAAAGGCGAGGCTGAACGACCTGGTGCGCTCGCTGCCGGACGGACTGGACACGACCGTCGGCGAACGCGGCTACCGGCTCTCCGGCGGGGAACGGCAGCGGCTCACCATCGCGCGCTTGCTGCTGGCGCAGCCGAAAGTCGTGGTGCTGGACGAGGCGACCGCGCACCTGGATTCGGAATCCGAGGCGGCGGTGGGCGAAGCGCTCACCGGAGCGCTGGAAGGCCGGACGTCGCTGGTGATCGCGCACCGGCTGTCGACCGTGCGGGCGGCGGATCTGATTCTGGTGGTGGAAAACGGGGAGATCGTGGAACGCGGCACGCACGAGGAACTGCTGGCGCTGGAAGGCCGGTACGCGGAGCTGTACCACACGCAGTTCTCGGAGGAACCGGCCGCGGCGTGACCCCAATGTGGCATTGGGTGTGCTCACCGCACCGAACGCCACATTGGGTGCGTCCCACGCACCCAATGTGGCATTGGGGTCAGCGCAGGGCGGGAACCCGAGGCTCGTACTTGGCCAGCAGCGCCGCGTTCGCCGCGTCGCCACCCTCCACATTGGAGCTGCGCCACAGCGGAACGTCGAGCCCTTCGGCGGTGCCGCGGTCGTAAACCTCGGCCAGGATCAGGTTCCACAGGAACGCGTTGACCACAGTGGACAGCGGGCCGGTGCGCGGCGCGGAAGCCGGATAGCTGGCGTCGCCGGGAATCACCAGCGAATCCAGCACCACACTGCCTTCCTCGACCAGCGTCGTGGCCGATCGGCGCGGTGCGGCGGCCACACAGGCCCGCGACGTCACGGCGATCACCTCGGCGCCCCGACGGCGCGCGCCGGCGGCGAGTTCGACCGGGTACGGATTCACGCCGGAGGTGGAGAACACGACCAGGACGTCGTCCGGTCCCGGCGCGCGTTCGGCCAAGACCTCTTCGGCGAGCCCGGAACGCCGCTCGGTGCGGGTGCTCTGCTGCGCGCCGTGCAGCGGCAGCAGTTCCGGGTGGTACACCGGATACACGCAGGCGAGCCCGCCCGCGCGGTAGAACGTCTCGGCGACCGCGGCCAGCGAGTGCCCGGCTCCGGCGGTGAAAACCAGCGCGTCGGCCCGGATCACCCCCAGCAGCAGGTCGGCGGCGGCGGACACCTGGGCGGCATTGGCCTCCGCGGCCGCCGCAAGCTGGTCCGAAGTGCTCTTCACGAGATCAGTGGCGCTCACCACACCTGCCCTTCCTCGCGGGTCCGGGCACCGAATCTATCGGGTGGACACGCTTCGTGGTGGATTACCGTGGAGTTGATCGAAATGGGGGTGCCGGTGAACGGGAAACGGCAAAACGGCCGGACGGATCCGGCCGTGCGGACGTGGCGGGCCCCCGGGCAGACCCGCGCGGTGGCCCTCGTCCTGCACGGCGGGGCCGAACGCAGCACCGCGGTCGTCCAGCCGTGGCGATTGGCGTATCAGCGGATGGTGCCGCTGTCGCGCTCGCTGCACCGCGCCGGGAAGCGGCACGGCCTGGAAGTGCGGCTGATGCGGAACCGGCTGTACGGCTGGAACGGACGCCTGGAAAGCCCGGTGCCGGACGCCCGCTGGGCCCTCGACCAGATCCGCGCCGACCATCCCGGACTCCCGGTCGTCCTCGTCGGCCATTCGATGGGCGGCCGCGTCGCGCTGCGGGTCGCCGACGACCCGGCGGTGACCGGCGTGTGCGCGATGGCCCCGTGGACGCCCCAAGGCGAACCGGTGGACGCCGTCGCGGGCCGGGCGGTGCTGATCGCGCACGGCACGCGCGACCGGATGACCTCGCCCGCCGAGTCCTACGCCTTCGCCGCGCGCGCCCGCGAGGTCACCGACCTGGTGGCGCGGTTCGAGATCGCCGGCGAGGGCCATTCGATGCTCCGCCGTCCCGCGGTCTGGACCCGGCTGATGTGTGCTTTCACACTGGACCGGATCGGAGTGGGCGAGACGGACGAGACTCTTCGTCAGGCCTGGTCCCGCCCTCCCGTCGACCGGCTGCGCATCCCGGGGTAACCGGAGAGCGCGGCCCGGTCGCGAGGGCGACGGGGACGAAGCGGGAATATCATGGGGAAGGGCTCGGAAGCCCGTTCGGAGGGAGTGTCTTGTCCACGTCACGAGTCGATCCGGCAGTGGTCTCGCAGCCGGTGCCCGACGAATCCCGATGGCCCGGTCTCGCCACGCCGCCGCATTCGCCGTTGCGAGCGCGAGCGGCCGAGGCGCTGTTCCGGCACGCGGTGAAAACGCTGGACGTGCGGGTCGCGTTCCCGGACGGCACGGTGCTCGGCGCGGGCGGTCCGGACGCGCCGGAGATGCGCATCCACCGGCCCGAGGCGTTCTTCCACCGGCTCGGGGCCGACGCGAAGATCGGCTTCGGCGAGGCGTACCTGGTCGGCGACTGGACCGCCGAGGACCTGGCCGGCGTGCTGACGCCGTTCGCCGAGCGGCTGAGCACTCTCGTGCCGCCGTTCCTGCAGCGGTTCCGCCGGTTCGCCGAGCGCATGCAGCCGTCCGCGGAAGAGAACACGATCGAGGGCGCGCGGTCGAACATCCACCGGCACTACGACCTGTCGAACGACTTGTTCAGCGCGTTCCTGGACGAGTCGATGATGTACTCCTCGGCGCTGTTCGGCCCGGGGGACACGCTCACCCAGGCACAGCACCGCAAGCTCGACAGCGTGCTCGACTACGCCGGCGTGCGCGAGGGCAGCGAGGTGCTGGAGATCGGCACCGGATGGGGTGAATTGTCCATTCGCGCGGCTTCCCGCGGCGCGAAGGTCACGTCGCTGACCATCTCGCGGGAACAGAAAGTGCTCGCCGACGCGCGGATCGCCGAGGCTGGCTTCTCCGACCGCGTCGACGTGCGGCTGTGCGACTACCGCGAGGCCACCGGCGAGTACGACTCGGTGGTCAGCGTGGAGATGATCGAGGCGGTCGGCGCGTCCTACTGGCCCACGTTCTTCTCCACGATCGGCAAGCGGCTGCGCCCGGGCGGGCGGTTCGGCCTGCAGGCGATCACCATGGACCACGACCGGATGCTGGCCTCGGCCAAGTCCTACACGTGGATCCACAAGTACGTCTTCCCCGGCGGCATCATCCCGTCGGTGCAGGCGATCGAGGACGGGATGCGGGAGAACACCCGGCTGAAACTGGCCGGGATGCGCGAGTTCGGCCAGGATTACGCCCGCACGCTCAAACTGTGGCGGGACCGCTTCCAGCAGCGCTGGGACGACATCCGCGGCTTCGGGTTCGACGACGTGTTCCGGCGGATGTGGGAGTTCTACCTCGCCTACTCCGAGGCGGGCTTCCGGTCGGGGCATCTGAAGGTCCACCAGTTCGGGTTCGCCGACCCGCGCTGAGGCCGCCGCTCCCCGCCGGGACAACCCGCGTAGGGTCCCGCACGTCCACCGCAGGAGGACCGCGCAGGATCCTGCGCGGCCACGCGCACCACCGGATCGGGGAGACAGGCCCATGACGTACGGAGGCGACGACGGCAGGCGGCGGATGCCGCCCCGGCCACCGCAGCCCCCCGCACGCCCGCGCCAGCAGCAGCGGGCGCAGATGCTGCCGCTGCCGGGGAGAGGGCAGAGCCCTTACGACGCCCGCACCCGGCCGATGGGCGCGCGCGGCGAGGCCCCGGCCCCGCCGCCGCCCGCGCCGCCGCGGCGCGACCCGGGGGAGTACGGCGGCCAGCAGCCGCGGCCGCGCCGTCGCCGCCGGTGGAGCGTCGGCAAGATCCTGATGACGCTGCTGATCGTGTTCGTGCTGTTCGTCGGCGCGATCTGGGCGTACCTGGAGTTCTCCATCAACCGGGTGGACGCGATCGGCGACTACTCCGGGCGCCCGGCCGCGGCGTCCGGCACGAACTGGCTGATCGTCGGGTCGGACAGCCGCCAGGGCCTGACCGCGGAGGACGAGGAGCGGCTGGCGACCGGCGACACGAACGAGGCGGGCGGGCAGCGCACCGACACCATCATGGTCGCGCATCTCCCGGACAACTCGACGAAGCCGACGCTGCTGAGCCTGCCGCGCGACTCGCAGGTGAAGATCCCCGGCCACGGCACGAGCAAGATCAACGCCGCGTTCGCCCTCGGCGGGCCGAAACTGCTGGTCCAGACGGTCGAGCAGGCCACCGGGCTGCGGATCGACCACTACGCGGAGATCGGCTTCGGCGGGTTCGCGAAGATCGTCGACGCGATCGGCGGCGTCGAGATGTGCATCGACAACGACATGAACGACCCGATGACCGGCATCGAGATCAAGGCGGGCTGCCAGAAGCTCGACGGCCGCTCAGCGCTCGGCTTCGTCCGGATGCGGCACGCCTCCGCGACGCCGCGCTCGGACCTCGACCGGGTCGCGAACCAGCGCAAGTTCATCGGCGCGCTGGTGAGCGAGGTCGCGAGCCCCGGGACGCTGCTGAACCCGTTCGATTTCTTCCCGCTGCTGAGCTCCGCGCCGGACGCGCTGACCATGGACACCGGCGACCACGTGCACAACCTGGCCGGCCTGGCGTTCGCGATGCGCGGCATTTCGTCCGACGGGGTCACGACCACGACGGTGCCGCTCACCGACGCGTCGGCGCAGCATTGGGACAAGAAGAAGTCCGGGCAGTTGTTCGACGCGCTGAAGAACGACACCGAGGTGCCGCCCGACATCGTGATGAACTGACGTTCGCCGGGAACGGCGGCAGGCTTCGCTTAATTCGCGAGCCTGCCGCCGTTTCTGCTGTCAGGATGACCGCATGGACACTCTCACCGACGGCGTGATCACCCTCGTTCGCTGGCTCCCGGAACACCGGGACGCGCAAGTGGAGGCCGTCGTGGGATCTCTGGACCACCTGGCCGCGTGGATGCCCTGGGCGATCGACGGCTACGACCAGGCCAAGGGCGACGAGTTCCTGGCGCGCGTAGCCGAGCAGTGGGACAGCGGCCAGGAATACAACTACGCGATCTTCTCCCCGGACGGCGAGATGGCGGGCAGTTGCGGGTTGATGCGCCGTGACGACGGGTGGGAGATCGGGTACTGGCTGGCGAAAACCCAGACTGGCAAAGGGTTTGTGACCCGGGCGAGTGCTTTGCTGGTGGCTTTGGCTTGGCGGCTGGACGCGACGCATGTGCTGATCAAGCACGATTCGGAGAATGTGCGCAGCGGGGCGGTTCCGGAGCGACTGGGGTTTTCGCGGGTGGGGGAGGAGAAGGCGGAGGGGCGGCTGCCTTCGGCTTGCAGCGGGGTGAATGTCGTGTGGAGGCTCGATCGGCCGGATAAGCGCTGATTCGGGCCGGGGGGGCCCCGGGGGGGGGGCGCGCCGGGGGCCCCCCCCCCCCAGCCCGGGTCCCAGGCGCAGGCCCCCCCCCGAGTTTGCGCACCCAAAGGCCCCCC
>NZ_JBSHAM010000193.1:0-6907 GCF_053611505.1 Amycolatopsis sp. NPDC054798
AGGGCGGGTGCTTGTCACGGCATCTTTCCCGCCTTGACAAGCACCCGCCGTCCGTCATCACAATGGGCTTCGGGGTGCCCACCCGCCCCCGCCCCGCGATGTGCGAAGCACGAGCCGACCCGCCAATGGGCTCAGTTCACGCAAGTAACCCCATCAGCAGTAATCTCCGGCACCGCCGGAGCCCCCATCACCACCGGAGCAGAAGCCGGATGCACCCCAGAATCATCCGAATACTTCTGCCCCAAATAAACCCGGAAATGATCCTTGTCCAAAGAATTGTCCGAAGCCACCGCAACCCCGCCCAGCTTCTCCGCAATCCCCTCAGCCTGACTGCGCTGCCCCCGCCCGTAATACACGGTCGACGTCCGCCGAGTAGCGCTATTGCTCACCGACCCTCGCTGATACCCAGCAGCAGCAAGCTTGTCCGCCACCCGATTGGCCAACCCGTCCACCCCAGACGAGTTCCGTACATCCACCACGTAAGACGCCAACGCCGGATCCCCGCTCGAAGCCGACGACGGCGGCGCAGACACCGATGACGAAGGCGCACCCGCACCCCCAGTCTGCTCCCGGACAAACTGCTGAACCTGCTTAGGATCCACCTGCACCGCATCGCCGTCATTAGGCGTCTTCAACGTAATACTGACCACCGGCACGGTAACGAAGTTGATGCTCCCCGCGCTCATCCCGTGCAACTGCTGCGCAAACCCGAGCAAATCCCAGTTCGTATCGACAACGACAGCCTTCTTGACCGCCCCGATCAACGCGTCCAGCTTCCCCGGATCGGTCAGCGTCCCGGCGGAAAGAATCGTCTTCGCCATACTGGCCATGAAGACCTGCTGCCGCTTGATCCGGTCCAGGTCCCCGTTGGGCAGCCCATGCCGCTGCCGGACGAACTGCAACGCCTGCGCTCCGGCGACGTTCTGCGGCCCAGCCGCGAAATTCGCCCCGGAGTAGCTGTCCCGCACCGGAGCCTTGAGGCACACCGGGACCCCGCCGACGGCCTGGCTCACGTAGTAGAACCCCGCCAGGTTCACCGCCGCGTAGTGCGTGATGGTCAGCCCGGTCAGCTGCTGCACGGTCTCGATCGCGGTCTTGGCCCCGGCCTGAGCCGAGTCGGTCTCCAGCTTCGCCCCGGACTCGCCCTGTGCCTTCAGTTCGTTCTTCCGGGCGGTCTGGCCGTACGTGTAGGCCGAATTGATCTTGTGCTTCCCGAACTTGCCGGCGAGCTGGACGTACGAGTCGCGCGGGATCGAGATGGCGGTGGCGTTCCCGCCGCCCGCCGGGATGTGCACGACGATCATCGTGTCGGTCGTGTCGCCGCCGTCCTCCGCGCCGCCCGCGTGCAGCTGGTCGAGCACGTCGTCGGGGAGGGGATTGCCCTCCGCGTCGGTGCGCGTGTCGAGGCCGACCATCAGGATGTTCTGCTCGTCCATCGGCGAGTTCGAGCCGGAACCGATCACGTCGGACCTGGTCAGGCCGTCGGTGATCTGGTTCAGCTTCGACCACGCGAACGCGGTGCCGCCGAGGACCAGCAGCGAAACAACGGCCAGCAGCACCTGGGCGACACGCAGCGCACTGGAGGTCTTGCGACGCATCGGGGTTCCTCTTCCTGCCACATCCGGTGGTCGAAAGACCCACGGTAGCGGGCGTCTCACCTGGACGGGTTACCCGCTTCCCTCAAATTGCGGAGACGGCGCCCGGTATGCCGGACCGACGGTGTATTGGCCAGGGCCGGGAGAACCTAGGATGACCTCGTGCAGAGTGAAGCGACCGCGGGCGTCGCGCTGGTCACCGGGAGTTCGCGCGGGATCGGCAGGGCGATCGTGGAACGGCTGGGTGCGGACGGCTTCTCCGTCGCGGTCAACTACCGGTCCGATCAGGACTCGGCCGAGGCCGTCGTCGCCAAGATCCAGGCCGACGGCGGGCAGGCGATCGCCCTGCGCGCGGACGTCACCGACGATGCTGAACTTCTCGGCCTTTTCGACCGCGCGGAGGCGGAATTCGGCGGTCTCGACGTGGTCGTCGCCAATGTGGGGATCGCCCGGTTCGCGCCGCTCGCCGACACCTCCGACGAGATCTTCGACCTGATCTTCAGCACCAACCTGCGGCCGACCTTCGTGTCCTTGCGCGAGGCGGCCCGGCGCGTGCGCGACGGCGGCCGGATCGTCGTGGTGTCGAGCGGAGTGGTCCAGACTGCCCGGCCGGGCACCGCGATCTACGGCGCAGCTAAGGCAGCCGGAGACCAGTTCGTGCGGGTGCTGGCGAAGGAACTCGGCCCGCGCGGCGTGACGGTGAACAGCGTGCTCCCGGGCGCGGTCCGCACCGACGCGCTCTTAGCCGACGGGCCGCCGGGCGTGATCGAGTTCAGCGCGAACCACACGCCCCTCGGCCGGATCGCCGAACCCGGCGACATCGCGGACATCGTGGGTTTCCTGGCGTCGGACCAGGCCCGCTGGGTCACCGGGCAGACGGTGCACGCCGGCGGCGGCCAGTTCTGAGGCGCGTCCCGGAAGCCCTGCTTGTCGGGGCGGACAAGGTTCGCTGTCCGGCTACCCCGCCAGAGTGGTGATGCCCGGTGCGCTCGCCCGTCCGTGGTTAGGATTGCGCCCGGACGGTCACCGGGCGAGAAGGGGTGCGCGAGCGTGCAAGCGGGGGACCTTGAACCGCCTGAGCCGCAGGCCGTTTCCGCGCCGTTGACCAGGGCGGCGATCTTCCTGATGGTCCAGGTCGACGCCGGGGCCGAGCAGATCGCGAAAGATCTCCTCTCCGACCTGGCCGGACTGCAGCGCGCGGTCGGCTTCCGCGACGCCGGCGCCGGGCTCACCTGTGTCGCCGGGATTTCGTCGGCGGCGTGGGACCGGATCTACGGCGGCCCGCGTCCCGCGGAACTGCACGAGCTGCCGGTTTTCTCCGGCGAGAAGCACACGAGCGTCCTCACCGCCGAGGCCGATCTGCTGTTCCATCTCCGCGCCGACCGGCTCGACCTGTGCTTCGAGCTGGAAACGCTGATCATGGACCGGCTGCGCGGTTCGGTGACGGTGCTGGACGAAGTGCAGGGCTTCCGGTACTTCGACGCGCGCGACGTGCTCGGTTTCGTCGACGGCACGGAGAACCCGACCGGCAACGGCGTCAACCAGGCGGTGCTGGTGGACGACGACGAACCCTTCAACCGCGGCAGTTACGTGGTCGTGCAGAAGTACCTGCACGACATGCGGGCGTGGAACGCGCTCAGCACCGAGCAGCAGGAGCTGGTGATCGGACGGCGCAAACTGTCCGATGTGGAGCTGTCCGACGAGGAAAAGCCCGCCGACGCGCACATCGCGCTCAACGTGATCACCGACGACGAGGGCAACGAACTCGACATCCTGCGCGACAACATGCCGTTCGGCCGTCCCGGGCACGACGAGTTCGGCACCTATTTCATCGGCTACACCAAGTCTCCCTCGGTGATCGAGAAGATGCTGGAAAACATGTTCGTCGGGTCGCCGCCGGGCAACTACGACCGCATTCTCGACTTCTCCACGCCTCTCACCGGCGCGCTGTTCTACGTGCCGACAGCGGACTTCCTGGAAGATCCGCCGGACGCCCCGCCCGAGCCGGAACCTCCGGCTGCCGCGACGCCCGCCGGGACGTCGCTGGGCATCGGAAGCCTGCGAAGGAGCACTCGGTCATGAACAACCTGCATCGCGAACTCGCCCCGATCTCCGCCGCCGCGTGGGCGGACCTGGAGGAGGAGGCGAAGCGCACGTTCGCCGAGTTCGCTGCAGCGCGCCGGGTGGTCGACGTCGTCGTCACCGGCGACCCGACGCTCGCCGCGATCGGCACCGGACGCCGCGAGCGGGTCGGCGGCAAGTTCGACGGCGTCGCGACGAGCCTGCGCACAGCACAGCGGATCGTGGAGCTGCGCGTGCCGTTCACGGTGTCGCGCGAGGAAATCGATTCGGTCGAGTGGGGTGCGAAGGACGCCGATTGGCAGCCGGTGAAGGACGCCGCGCAGCAGATCGCGTACGCCGAGGACCGGATCGTGCTCGACGGTTTCGCCGAAGCGGGCATCACCGGAATCCGGCCCGCGTCGTCGCTGTCACCGATCGCGCTGCCCCCGGAAGCCCCGGGCTACCCGAAGGCGATCGGCGACGCGATCGCCGAACTGCGCGACGCGGGCGTGGCCGGGCCGTACACCGTCCTGCTCAGCGACGACGAGTTCACCGCCGCGTACGAGGCGGCCAACCACGGTTATCCGGTGCTGGAGCACCTGAAGCAGATCGTGGACGGCGAGCTCATCCGCACTCCCGCGATCAACGGCGCCTGTGTGCTGTCCACTCGCGGCGGCGACTACGAACTCCACTTCGGACAGGACCTGTCCATCGGTTACAGCAGCCACGACGCGTCCACTGTGGAGCTGTACTTCTACGAGACGCTGACGTTCCTGGTGAACACCGCCGAAGCGGGGATCGGGCTGACCGCCTGACGTTACCTGATCATGCGGTCTTGTTACCCAGCGCGGACATTCGCCGGACTGTCCGGGGATACCCGCTCGCGATAGTTGCGGCGTGCTGCGGAACAAGATCAAAACTGTGCTGCTCGTGCTTCCCGCTGTAGTCGTCGCCGGGTGTTCCAGCCTCCCGGTGCTCGACGGCGACCCGGACCACGACTCGGCTCAGGGCGGCGCCCCGGAAGGCGTCACGCTCACGCCGTTCGACACGAGCTACCCCGCGGTCGGGAATCTCGATCCAGCGTTGCGAAAAGCGTTGCAGGACGCGGCAACCGACGCGCGTCAGCGCAAAGTGGACATTCACATCGCGTCGGGCTGGCGGACGAAGGAGTACCAGCAGAAGCTTCTCGACGGCGGCATCGAAAAGTACGGCAGCCTGGAAGAAGCGCGAAAATTCGTGAACACGCCGGAAAAATCGACGCACGTGTCCGGGAAGGCGGTCGACGTCGCCCCGACCCGGGCCGCCGACTGGCTGATCCAGCACGGCGAGAAGTACGGCCTGTGCCAGGTGTATGCGAACGAAATGTGGCACTTCGAACTGCTGACCACACCAGGTGGGACGTGCCCGCCTGCCCGCACGGACGCCGCTGGTTAGCCGTCCGCGCGGGCAGGTCGGGGTCACGGGGCCCAGTAGTTGCCGGACATCACCAGGTAGACGAGCAGCTTGATGGTCTCGCCGTAATAGGTGTCGTCGTACGGGTTGCCCGCCATGTACTTCCACAGCGCGTCGGTCCACGCCTGGTCGCCCGCGACCATCGCCGCGACGCCGACCGGGTTGGGCGCGACCTCGGACTGGTCGCTGGTCTTGGTCGGCGTTCCGTCCAGTTTGGTGTGCGGGTAGATCTTGGCCGGGTTGCCGCCGGAGTGGCTCTTGTAGCTGGCCGATTCCTTCTTGGCGACCTCCGTCGCGACCTTGCCGCCGTACAGCAGCGCGTCGGTGCCCATGTGCCACGGCACGCGGACGGAGTTGTAACCGACGATGTTGTCCGGCTGGTTCTCGAGGTGATCAGCGGGCGCGGGCTTCGGGCTGTTGGTGTTCGCACCGACCACGAAGTCGGACAGCAGGTTGGCGTTCGGCGAATACTTGGCGGTGAACTGGGTGATCAGCTGCTCGGTCCGGGTGACGACCTTGTTCCAGTCGTGCGCGGTGTCGTACTTCGCGAACGCGCGCAGATGGTCGAGCATGAAATCGGACGGCCGGGTGTCGTCGTTGCCCGCGTCGTCAGCGATCTTGAGATGCCCGTCGGACGCGACGTCGTACTTGTAGATCTTGGCCAGCCAGTCCTTCGCGGCGGCGCTGTAGCCGCCCCACTGCTTGTCCGCGAGAATCAGCCCGTAACCGACGTCGAGGTCGCCGTCGGTCGCCGAGTCAGGCGTGCCGTCGTCGGCGTACTTGCAGGTCTTGCCGTCGATCACCCACTGGAAGAGCCCCTTGCTGTCCCGGTGGTCCTGGACGAACTTCCACATCCCGTCGAAAATCGTCTTGGCCTGGTCGTCGTAGCCGGCCATCAGCGGGACGATGTTCATCCCGTAGCCCTGGGCCTCGGAAACCGTGCCCTTGTTGGGCGCGTCGTCGGTCGCCCAGACGAGATAGCCGCCGCAAGCCTGGCGGAGGTAGGTTTTCTTCCAGGAGTCGTACTGTCTCTTGACCGCGGAGTCCTGATCAGCCTGACTGACCGACGGCCGGACCCCGGTCTGGTAGGTGACGTGCGCCGGAAACGGATGCGCCACGGAAGCCGCGGTAGCGGACCCAGCACCGGCCAGTGCGGCAGTAAGCGAAACGGAAGCGGCGGCGAACAGCGCCACCTTCCGGGAAGCGGGCATGGAGTGGTCTCCTTGTTAGTAAACTTTCCTAACTAGGCGGCGTGGGGAAAGCCTGCTGCAGCAGGGTGTTTGATGTCAAGATGTCGGGCTCGGAAGGTTCAGGTGTACCGGTTCCGAAGCGTTCCGTGAGGGGAACCTTCACGGCCCCTGATTCCCTCAAGGAGTCCTTCACGGACCCGCCCCAACCCAGCCCACGGCACCCAATGTGGCATTGGGTGCATCTGACGCACCGAACGCCACATTGGGTGCGTCCCGCGCACCCAATGCCACATTGGGGCGCAAGCCCCCTCAGCTACCCGCGCGCTCAACTCGACCAGCCACCCAAGCCGCGCGCACCCACCACCCAACCGCACCAACGCACCCAGTCAGCCGCACTGCCCCCAATGTGGCGTTCGGTGCGTCCCGCGCACCCAATGCCACATTGGGGCGCAAGCCCCACCTGTCACCCGCGTGCCCAACTCGCCCAGTCGCCCAAGCCCTGCGCCCCACCTGCCCAACCGCAGCCCGCGCACACAAACCCACCAGCGCAGCCACACCCGGCCCTGCACCCCGATACGAAGCCAAAAACGCGGTCTGAGGGGGCTTGTC
>NZ_JBSHAM010000194.1:0-6690 GCF_053611505.1 Amycolatopsis sp. NPDC054798
CGGCGCGCGGATCCTGGTGCACCGCCGGTAAGTCCGTGAAGGGCTCCTTGAGGGAATCAGATTCCCTCAAGGAGCCCTTCACGGACCCTTGCCGAGCGGGTCAGCGGCGGCGCGTGCGGAGGTAGTCCCCCACTACTGCCGCACCCAGGCCGTCCAGGTCCGGGGCGATCACCCGGCCGCCGGAGCGGCGGGCGATGGTGTCCACGAAGGCTTCCAGCCGTGGGTCGTCGCCCAGGCGGAAGACAGTGACGGACGCGCCCAGTTTCGCGATTCTGTCCACTTCGGACAGTGTCTTGTAGATGGTCGCCGGTTCGGGCGGGTAAGAAAATTCCGCTTCGCCGTCGGGTTCCAGATGGGCGGTGGGTTCGCCGTCGGTGACCATCAGGACCACCGGCTGGGCATCCGGGTGACGGCGCAGATGGCGTCCGGCCAGCAGCAGCGCGTGGTGGGCGTTGGTGCCTTGTTCCCAGGTGCCTTCCAGACCGACCAGTTCCGGCAGCTCCACCGGCATCGCGTAGCGGCCGAAGGTGATCAGCTGCAGGGCGTCGTTGCGGAATCTGGTGCTGATCAACTGGTGCAACGCCAGCGCGGTGCGCTTCATCGGCAGCCACCGGCCCTCTTGGACCATGGACCACGACGTGTCAACCAGCAGCGCCACCGCGGCCCGGGACCGGTGTTCGGTCTCGACGACTTCGACGTCCTCGACATCGAGGCGCACGCTCCCCGCGCCGACCGCGGTGGAGCGCAGCACGGCGTTGCGCACTGTCCGCGGGACGTCCCAGGGTTGCATGTCGCCGAACCGCCAGGGGCGGCTCGAACCGGTCGGTTCCCCGGCCGCGCCCGCGGATTCGGTCTCGCGCTCTCCGGTTTTGCCGCGCAGGGAGTTGACCACATCGGACAGTGCGGTTTCTCCCAGGCGGCGCAATGCCTTGGGAGACAAGCGCAAGGTGCCGTCCGCGGCTCGTTCGAAGAGGCCCTGCTGCCGCAGTTCCCGTTCCAGTTCGGACAGGCGGCGGGCGTCGACGCCCGCGTCGGGCCCGAGTTGACGTTCCAGCGCCTCCAGGTCGATGTCTTCCAGCCGGGCACCGGGATACGACTGGCCCAATTGCTCGGCCAACGCGTCCAGCTCCGCCAGATCGGCCATCGCTTGCGCGCCTTCGCCCAAGCCGAGCGGGTCCTGGCCGCGGAAGCGCGAGGACGACGTCCAGTCCTCCCCCGGCCGCAGCGCACGCAGCTGAGAGTCCAAAGCGGACAGTTGCTGCGCCAGCCTCGGGTCGCCGAAGGCTTGTTGAGCCAGCTCGGCCAGTTCGGCCCGCTGTTCCTCGGACATCGAGTTCAGCATGCGCTGCGCGGCGGCGGAGCGGGCGGCCAGCACGTCAATCAGCTCGTCGACGTTTTGGGGGTTCTCCGGGAAGAACTCGCCGTGCCGCCGCATGAACTCGTCGAAGCGTTCGCCGATGTCGCTCGCGCCCTGTGCGTGCGCGGCGAGCAGGGCGTTGAGGTCGCCGAGCATCTGGTTGATCCGCTCGACGTCCTCGGGCCCGGCGTTCTGCATCGCCTGTTTCATGCCCTGGAACCGCGCGTCCAGCATCTCGCGGCCGAGAAGGTCGCGGATCTGCTCGTACTTCTGCCGTGCTTCGCCCGAACGCCAGTCGTACTCGTTCAGTTCGCGGACGGCCGCGGCGGTGCCGGGCGGCAACGCGTCGAGCTGCGCCTCGCGGAAGCGGGCCTCGTCGTCGGGGTCCGGGAACAGCTCCCGGCGCTCGGCTTGGAGTGCTTCCTGCAGCAGCTTCTGGACTTCCTGCAGGGTGCCGTCCAGCCGGTGCCGCCGTTGGATCTGCGAACGGCGCTGCCACAACTGGCGGGTCAGTTCGTCGAGTCCGGCAGTGCGTTCGGTGCCGCGGCGCAGGAGTTCCTCCAGCGCCGAACGCGGGGACGAACCGCCCATGACCTCGCGGCCGATCTCGTCCAGCGCGTCCCGCAGGTCCGCGGGCGGGGCCAGCGGATCCGGCCCGTCGTGCCACGGGCCGTAGGAATATCCCTCCGGTAAGAGCGGCATTATTCGCCGTACACCGTCGTGCCGTCGTCGGAGTCCTTCGCCAGCCTGCGCGCGAGGAACAGCGACTCCAGTGCCAGTTCGACGGCCGCCGCGATCCGTCCCGCCGGTTCGTCAGCGGACACTCCGGCCCGCTGGGCGACCTCGTGCAGCACGGGCAGTTCCGGCAGCGCCGCGAGCACTTCCGCGCCGGGAACGCGCTCGCCGGTGGCGACCAGGTGGCCGTCCGCCACTGCGTCGGACAGCGGCCGCAGGTCCAGCCCGGCGAACCGTTCGCGGGCGGTTTCCGCGATCGCGCGGCGCATCAGGTGCACGAGGTGCTCGACCTCGCGGCCCTCCTCGCCGGGCTCGAACTCGACCTTGCCGCGCAGCACGGCCGGCACGGCTTCCAGGTCGACCGGCCGGGCGACCGCCGGGTCCTCCCCGGTCACCGCGGCCCGGCGCAGCGCGGCCGCCGCGACGGTTTCGGCCGCCGCCACCGCGAACCGCGCGGACACGCCGGAACGCTGGTCGATCACCGGCGACTCGCGCAGGTTGCGCACGAACCGGGCCAGCACCTCCAGCAGCGGCTCGCCGACCTCCGCGACGAGGTTCGCCTCCTGGCGCACCACGGCCACCTCGGACTCGACGTCCAGCGGGTAGTGCGTGCGGATTTCCGCGCCGAAGCGGTCCTTCAGCGGCGTGATGATCCGGCCGCGGTTGGTGTAGTCCTCGGGGTTGGCGGTGGCGACGAGGAGCACGTCCAGCGGCAGCCGCAGCGTGTAGCCGCGGACCTGGATGTCGCGTTCCTCCATGACGTTCAGCAGCGCGACCTGGATCCGCTCGGCGAGGTCTGGCAGCTCGTTGATCGCGACGATGCCGCGGTGCGCGCGCGGCACGAGTCCGAAGTGGATCGTCTCCGGGTCGCCGAGGCTGCGGCCCTCGGCCACCTTCACCGGGTCGACGTCGCCGATCAGGTCGCCGACGCTCGTGTCCGGCGTGGCCAGCTTTTCGGTGTAGCGCTCGCTGCGGTGCCGCCAGGCCACCGGAAGGTCGTCGCCGAGTTCGGCGGCGCGGCGGATCGAGGCGGGCGTGATCGGGTCGAGCGGGTGTTCGCCCAGCTCGGAGCCCTCGATGACCGGGGTCCACTTGTCGAGCAGCCCGGCGAGGGTGCGCAGCAGGCGGGTCTTGCCCTGGCCGCGTTCGCCGAGCAGGACGACGTCGTGGCCGGCGAGCAGGGCGCGTTCGAGCTGGGGCAGCACAGTGCGGGAGAAGCCGACGATGCCGGGCCAGGCGTCGCGGCCCTCGCGCAGCGCGGCGAGCAGGTTGTCGTGGATCTCGCGCGCGATCGGGCGCGGGGCGTATCCGGCGGCGCGAAGCTCGCCGGCAGTACGGGGAAGAGCATCGGGAACAGCGTTCACCCCATCGACGCTACTGACCGTTCCGGCTCACGTCGATGTGGAGCGGCTCCAGCCGGGCAGGGATCGGCGAACACCGGAGGAACCGGTAAAATAAGCAGTCGTGTGCCGACCCAGTGCGACCCTCGCCGTCTGGTCCTCCGCGTGGCTGAACGGGGCCGCGGCGTCCGACGACGTTCTCGACGCCTTGCAAGACTGGGCCGAGGCCCACGACGTGGTCGCGGCCGATCCCGCCGCGGCCGACGCGTTCGAACTGCCGCTCGCGTTTCACCGCGCAGCCACTCCGGTGCAGCTGCTGCTCGCGTTGCGGGCACAGGGGGCGGCGAGCGTCCAGCTGGTGCTGCCGGTCCCGGGCGATGTGCGCGGGCTGGGCGGCGGCGGGCCGTTCGCGGACGCGGCGTTGCGCTGCGGCGAAGCGGTGGTGCTCGGCGGGTTCGGATTCGGGCTGGTGCCGGAGCCGATCGCCGAGGGGTTGATGCGGTGGACGGTGTATTCGCTCGCCGCGCCGGTTTCGTTGGAGTATCAGCCGTTGCCGGATGCCGAGCACGGGCTGACGGACGCGATCCGGGCCAGTGCGGGGGCGTTGCAGGCGTTGGACGTGGCCCGGGAGCGGCCTGGGGTGCGGGCGGAGTTGTCCGCGCATTTGCGGGCTCGGCCGCAGGTCGAGTGGCCTGCCGGGACGCCGGGGCGGGCGCTGCGGGTGTTGCAGCGGGCGGAGGAGATCTCGGCGATTTTGGCGGTGGCGCAGGCGGATGATCCCGGCGGAGCGTTGTCGGCGTCGGCGGTGAATCGGCGGGCGGAGGCGTTGCGGCCGTTGGCCGAGGCGGTGCGGGCTGCTCGGACGGCGTCGGTGAACGAGGCGGTGCGGGTGTTTGCTGAGCAGGGGGATCGGCAGGCTTAGGCGGCTGTTTGGGTCGGCTGTTTGGTGGTGGGGGTGGGGTGTTCGGTACTGCGTTGCGGTGGGGCACCCCGAACCGCAGGGAAGGCTTCGTATCGGGGTGCAGGGCCAGGGCTGGGCGCCTGGGTTTAGTGAGGATGGTCGGCGGCGGGTGGGCGCGCGGTTTGAGTGCGTGGCTGGGTGGGGTGTGCGGGCGGCAGTTGAGGGGTGGAGCTAGCGCCCCAATGTGGCATTGGGTGCATGCGACGCACCGAACGCCACATTGGGTGCGTCGGACGCACCCAATGCCACATTCGGTGCGTGGGCTGGGGGTTGGCCGGAACGTCAGCGGCCGGGGCGGCGAGGGGGTTCGCAGCAGGCGACTGCGCAGGGGGCGCCGTTGACGGTGCAGCCGGCGGAGGGGAAGGACGAGAGCTTCCGCGCGGGGGCGTCGGCCAGGTGTTCGCGGATCAGCTCGACCACCATCTCGGCGAACCTCGGGTCCGCGTCCGGGGTGGCTGCGCGGGCGAAGGCCATGTCGTGTTCGGCGGCGCGGTCGGCGGCTTCGTTGTCCAGGTCCCAGATCACTTCCAGGTGATCCGCGACGAAGCCGATCGGGCTGACCACCACGGATTCCACGCCCTGGGCGTGCAGTGCGTCGATGTGGTCGACGATGTCCGGTTCCAGCCACGGGATCTGCGGCGGGCCGGACCGCGACTGCCAGACGACGTCGTACTCGGCGATTCCGGCTTCGGCGGCCACGAGGCGGGCTGCTTCGGCGATCTGGCTCGAGTAGCGGCGGCCGCCTTCCGAGGGCGGGCCGGAGGCCAGGTCGGCGCTTTCCGGGATCGAGTGGGCGGTGAAGACCGTGCGGGTGCCGGGGCGGTCGCCGAGTTTCGCGTGTGCGGCGCGAACAGCGTCGGCCACCGCGGAGACGAACAGCGGGTGGTCGAAGAACTGGCGCAGCTTGACCAGTTCCGGAGCATCGTCGCCGACGGCGGCGCGGGCTCGTTCGATGTCCTCGTCGTACTGGCGGCACGCGGAGTATCCGCCGTACGCGCTCGTCGGGAACACCAGGGCGCGGCGGACTCCCGCGTCCTTCATCCCGGCCAGCGTGTCCTCGACCATCGGGCTCCAGTTGCGGTTGCCGAAGTGCACCGGAAGTTCGATGCCCTCGGCCGCGAGCTGTTTTTCGACCGCGGCGATCGCGGCGCGGTTGAGCCGGTTGATCGGCGAGACCCCGCCGAAGTGCTGGTAGTGCTCGGCGACCTCGAGCAGCCGCTCGCGCGGCACGCCCCGGCCCCGGGTGACGTTCTCCAGGAACGGCATCACCTCGTCGGGCCCCTCCGGACCGCCGAACGAAAGCCATAGCAACGCGTCGTAACCCACGGTGCTCATCCTGCCCCTGTGGCGCTCCGCACGCCTCGGCGACCCTGTTGTGTATCGAGCTGTCCAAAATGTGTTAGCGTGATCGGCATGCCGAGGCCACGCGAGTTCGACGAGACCGAAGCGCTCGAAGGCGCGATGAACGCCTTCTGGACGCGGGGATTCGAGGCAACCTCCACCGAGGACCTGTGCTCTGCCACCGGACTCGGCCGGAGCAGCATCTACAACACGTTCTCCAGCAAGCACGAACTGTTCCGCCGCGTCCTCGACCACTACTCGCGTCGTGGCATCCGCCTGAGGGAAACCCTCTTGGACGACGCACCGGACGGACTCGGCGCCATCCGCCTGCTGCTCACCTCGACCATCGAGGACGAACTCGAAAACGGCAGGCGAGGCTGCCTGATGGTGAACGCCATCGCCGAATTCGGCACCACCGACCCGGAGGTCGCCGCGCAAGTGAACGCGGACACCGAAGCACACCTGTCAGCACTGACCCACTTCGCCCGCACCGGACAAGCAGACGGCAGCGTCACCCGCGACCGCGACGCCACCGACATCGCGAACTTCATCCACGCCACCATTTCCGGACTCCGCACAATGTCCCGCCGCGGAGCCGAACAGGAAGCACTGACCTCCGTAGCAGAGATCGCCGCCAGCGCAGTCGCGCGACGCTAAACGACCACCCACCCCAAAACACGACACCCAACCCCCAGCCCACGCACCCAATGTGGCATTCGGTGCGTCCCATGCACCCAATGCCACATTCGGTGCGTCACACGCACCCAATGCCACATTGGGGCGCTAGCCCCCACCCACCAAACCGCCACCCGCACACCCAACCCAGCCACGCACCCAAGCCGCGTGCCCACCCCCACCACCACACCCAAACAACGCAGGCAGCCAGCCCCGCCCTGCACCCCGATACGAAGCCTCCCCTGCGGTTCGGGGGTGCTTGTCAAGGCATCTTTCCCGCC
>NZ_JBSHAM010000195.1:0-6675 GCF_053611505.1 Amycolatopsis sp. NPDC054798
CTGTCGATGATCCAGGTGCACGAGGACGCGGTGGAAGCCGTGGTCCCGCTCAAGCGCCAGGAAGCGATGGGCCAGTTCGACCTCTTCGGCGGCGACGACGAAAAACCGGCCTCGTCTCCGTTGTCGCACGTGAAATTCACCGCCGAAGAGTGGCCGCGCAAGCAGTTGCTGGCGCACGAACGGGACATGCTCGGCCTCTACGTTTCCGCGCACCCGTTGGACGGCGCCGAGGGCGTTCTTCGCAAACACGCACCGCGCACGATCGCGGCGATCATCGACAATCCGCCGAGAGAAGGCGAACTCGTCGTCGCCGGATTGATCACCTCGCTGGAGCGGAGAGTGAACAAGAAAGGCGAACCGTGGGCGATCTGCACGGTCGAGGATCTGGACGCGTCGCTGGAGGTGCTGTTCTTCGCGAAATCGTACGCGTTGTGCGCGGCGGATCTGGTGGAGGACAACGCGGTGCTGGTGAAAGGCCGGGTGAACTGGCGGGAGGACAAAATGTCGGTCTTCGGGGCGGATCTGGCACCACTGGACCTGACGGAACTCGGGGAAACGCCGCTCGTGCTGCACACGCGGGCGGAGAAAGTGACGCTGCCGGTGGTGCTGGAACTCAAACAGACTTTGCTGGCCCACCAGGGAAACACACCGGTGCACCTGCACGTGGGGGAGCAGCGGTACGCGCTGGACGGGTACTCGGTGAAAGTGACCTCAGCGCTGCTGGGCGAGGTGAAAACGATCCGGGGGATCACCGTGGCCTCGTGAGCGGCAACGCAGGCACGAAAACCCAGCAAGGCTCGTGAGTGCTGGCACCGGCGAGAACCGGCACCAGCACTCACGAGAACCCTCAGCGCTTCAGACCGTGCTCGATCGCCTCGATGATCCGCGGCCGGAGCTGCGCCGTGCTGACGATCGCGTCCACCGACCCGACCTCGACCGCGCGCTGGATGCTGTGCACCCGGTCGAACTCCGACGCCACCTCGCCGAGCTTCTCCGCCCGCACCGACGACGTCACCTCAGCCAGCTCGGCCGCGCACGCGGCCTTCTCGGCCCCGGTCAGCTCACCGAGCCGCTTCTGCAGCTCGGCCACCCGCGGGTCGTTCGCCGTCCGGGTCTTCACCTCGCCCGCGAACACCACCGCGGCCGCCGGGGCCCCGCCCAGCACGGACGCGAACGAGCCTTCCAGCGCCAGCACCGTCATGTTCGGGTTCAGCGCCTTCGAGAACACCACGAACGCCCCGCCGTGGTAGCGCGAGATCACGGTGAACACGATCGGGCCCTTGAAGTTGACGATCGCGCGGCCGATCTCGGCCCCGTACTCCAGCTGGAGTTTCTTCATCGACTCCGGCGAGCCGTCGAAGCCCGACAGGTTCGCCAGCACCACCAGCGGACGGTTGCCGCTCGCCGCGTTGATCGCGCGGGCCGCCTTCTTCGACGACTTCGGGAACAGCGTGCCCGCGGTGAACGTGTCCGGGCCGTCGGTGGGCGGGAAGCCGCGGCGCGGCACCGAGCGGGACTCGATGCCCAGCAGGCACACCGGACGGCCGCCGATGTGCACGTCCTGCACCGCGGCGGTGTCCGCGTCCGCCATGCCCGCCCAGCGTTCCAGCACCGGGTGGTCCTGGTCGGACAGCGCGCGCATCACCGTGCGGATGTCGAACGGCTTCTTGCGGTCCGGGTTGTGCTCGGCGGAGAAGATCTGGCCCACCGTGGCGAAGTCGCTGCCGACGACGGCGTGCGGGTAGTCCGACACGTCGCGGCCCGCCGGGTCGGTGGTCACCGCCTGGCGCGGGCCGGTCTCGCCCGGCACGACGTAGGTGTGCGCGTAGTGCGCCATCAGCACGTCGCGCGCCCCGGCGAGGTTCGGCGCCCAGTACTGCGCCTGCCCGTTCGGGCCCATCACGCGGTCGTAGCCGCCGATGCCGAAGTTGTCCTCGGCCGACACGCCGCCGGAGAAGTCCAGCGACTGCTTGCCGGTGAGCACCATCGCCGAATCCGGCGTCATCACCAGGATGCCCTTGGTGTGCATGAGCATCGTGGCCTCGGCGTTCCAGTACGGCTGCGCGCCCACGGTGATCCCGGCGACCACGATGTTGATCTCGCCGCCGTCCTGGGTGAACTCCACGATCCGCTTCAGCGCGGCCGCGACCCAGTCCATGTTCTCGGTGCCGGACTCCATCGAGATCCGCGCGCCGGACGACAGCGCGAACCATTCGAGCGGCACCTGCAGCTGCTGCGCCAGGTTCAGCGCGGCGATCACCCGCGTGCATTCCGGTTCGGCCAGCGCGCCGAGCGACTTCGTCGGGTCGCCCAGCAGCACCACGCGTTTGACGCCCTCGGGCACCCGGTCGGTCGGCGTGCTGACCACGCCGGCCACGAGCCCGGCCTTGTTCTGCCCGCGCGGCCGGTCGACCGGGACCAGCGTGCCGGTGTCGTCGAGGTCGTGCTCGACGAAGGACCCGCCGCCGGCCAGCAGTTCGGTGAGTTCGTACGGGTACACCGTGTCGCGCCGCGCCGCGCGCAGCACCTTCTGCCGGTAGTCGTCCAGCGGCTGCACCGGTTCGGTGCTCGGGGCCTCGACCGTCAGCCGCACGCCCGCGCCGACCTCGTTGCGGACCGTCACCGCGATGTCGGTCAGCTCGCCGGTTTCGGCGTTCCGCTGCCGGGCCAGGAACTGGATCTCCTCCAGGCCCGCGCCGGCGGTGGTGGGCAGCACGCGGCGGGCGAGCAGGTTCAGCTCGTCCATCGTCAGGTCGCTCGGCGGCCACACGTAGATGACGATCCGATTGGTGTCGAACCGGTTCTTCGCCGGACGCCGCGCCTGGGCGTTGCGGACCGCGTCGAGGCACGCGGCGAGCGTGTCCTCGGCCGAGGGCAGCGACACGAGCCTGCCGTCGGCCTCGCGCAGCGGCGTCAGGTCGCGGACCTGCGCCATCGCGATCAGCCGCTCGTCGGCCGGGTTCGCCTTCGCGGTGCCGGTGAACAGGTACACCTCTTCGTCCGCCGACGGCAGCCGCGTGAGGTCGAATTCCTGCAGCCGCTCCAGCTGCAGCCGCTCGGCGACGCGCGGGTGCAGCCCGCGGATCACCCGGTCCTCGGCGAAGCCGGATTCGGTCCGGCGGAAGGTGAAGTGGTGGTGCATCACCGCGCCGCCGCCCCCGGCGACGGTGGTGACGACCCGGTCGACATCAGCCGGAAGCGGTTGCGCCGCAACAATTTCGCCCAGCTTCGCGGCCATCGCGTCGCTGTCGGGCTGGTCGGCCCACTTCAGGTACACGTCCGCCGCGACCGGCGCGCCGGCGTTCGCGGACAGCTCGGCCACCGCGCGCATCGCGTCCGGCAGCTGCGGGAAGTCGACCGCGGTGGCGACCACGCGCGCCGGTTCCGGGTGCGAGGCGGTGACGAACGAGCAGCCCGCGACCTCGCGCACGCGCACGTCGGTGAGCGCCTTGTTGCCGTAGTAGCGCCGGGTCAGCACCTCGAGCATCGGGGCCGGGTCCGCGCCCGGCCGCCCGATCCGCTGGCCGAGCAGCCGCACCAGCGGCTCGTTGCTCGACACCATGCCGGAGATCCGCTCGGCGCGGTCGGAGGCGTCCGGGTTGCGGTCGAGGTAGCGCAGGTGGCCGCGGATCTCGGCGTACACCTCGGCGCGGGCCCGGCGCAGCATCGGCTGCGCGAACCAGCGGAACACCACGCCGCGGGCGAGATCGCTGACCGCGGGGAAGCGCAGCTGGGTGGCGGCGACCAGGTGCTCCAGCGCGAGGCCGGCCGTCTCCCGCAGCTCGGCCGACGGCGGGGCCTCGGTGAGCCACTGCCGCAGCAGCGCGGAAACGATCGCGCTGTCGCTCGAAGCCCGTTGCTGGGCAAGGAAAATCCGGAAGACCGCCTCTTCCAGCTCCGGCGTGCGCTCCAAGTCGCCGACGCCGTAGTGGCCGAGCACGCGGCGCAGCCTGCCCTGGAACTTCTCCGGCAGCCCGGCCCGCTCGACGTCGAGGCTCTGCAGGTAGGTGTGGAAATACTCGCGGGCGCTGTGCACCGGGCTCGACGCGCTGAGGTCGTCCGCGGCCGGTTTGTTCCGGCTCAGCTCGGACAGGTCGGCGAACACGTCCAGCAGTTCGAGTTCGCCCTCCAGCGGACGCGCCGGCAGCTCCGCGCGCGCGGCCAGGTAGCTGCTGAGCACGCGGCCCTGGTCGTGCGGGTCGACGTCGAAGCCGAGCAGCAGGCTGCGCAGGTCCTGCCTGCCGCGCTCGGCCCGGTCGGCCGCGCTCGTGCCGTCCTGTTCGGCGGGCAGGTCGATCTCGGCGGTCTCGGCCTGCGCGGCGGCCTCGTCCTCGGCTCCGTCGGCCAGCGGTTCGAGGCGCAGCAGCGGCGCCCCGGTCTCCACCTGGCTGCCGATCGACACCGGGAGTTCCTTGACCCGGGCCTTGAACGGCGCGCGCAGCACCGTTTCCATCTTCATGCTCTCCAGTACGAGCACCGGCGCGCCCGACTCGACCTCGTCGTCCACCGCGACCGGCGTGGCGACCACCAGCGCGGGCGCGGGGGAGCGGACGACGCCGCCCTCGTCGCGGCTGATCCGGTGCGTGATGCCGTCGACCTCCACCAGGTGGATCGGCCCGTGCGTGCCGGTGACGAGCCGGAACCGCGTGCCGTTGACGGTGATCTGCCCGCTGTACTCGTCGAACCGCTCGAGTTCGACGTCGGCCGGGTGCACGTCGCCGCCGCCGCTGACGCCGACCCGGAACCGCTTCGGCCCGGTGCGCGCGACCGTGACGCGGTAGGACGCGCCGCGCAGTTTCAGGTCCAGCGGGCGGATTTCGTGGCGCACCTGCGGACGGCCGCCGAACGCGGTGGACAGCAGCCGCTGCCGCCCGACCTCTTCGTCGTCCTCGTAGGCCTCGATCGCCGCCGCGGCGAGCGCGACCGCGGAATGCCGCGTGGTGACGAGACGGCCTTCGGCGCGGACGCGGTCGATCCAGCCGGTGTCCGCGCTGGCGTCGATCACCTCGGGCTGGTCGAGCAGGTCGAGCACGAAGCTCTTGTTGGTGGCTCCGCCCTCGATGAGCACGGACGTCTCGGCCATCGCCCGGCGCAGCCGCGCGAGCGCCTGGTCGCGGTCGCGGCCGTAGGCGATGATCTTGGCGATCATCGAGTCGAAGTCGGCGGGGATCGTGTCGCCCTCGCTGACGCCGGTGTCGACGCGGATGCCGGGCCCGGCGGGCAGCAGCAGCCGCGCGATGCGGCCAGGGGACGGCGCGAAATCGCGGTCCGGGTCCTCGGCGTTCAGCCGCGCCTCGACCGCGTGCCCGGACTCCTCCGGCTGCGCGCCTTCGAGCTTGCCGCCGGACGCGACGTGCAGCTGCAGCCGCACCAGGTCGGTGCCGGTGGTGATCTCGGTGATCGGGTGCTCCACCTGGAGCCGGGTGTTGACCTCGAGGAAGGCGAACATCCGGTCGCCGGGGTGGTAGAGGAATTCGACGGTGCACGCGCCGCGGTAGCCGACCGCGACCGCGAGCCGCTCGGCCGACGCCTTCAGCTCGGCGGTCTGGTCCGGCCCGAGCACCGGCGACGCGGACTCCTCGATGATCTTCTGGTTGCGCCGCTGCACCGAGCAGTCGCGGACGCCGAGCGCCCACGCGGTCTCGCCGTCGGAGATCACCTGGACCTCGACGTGCCGCGCGCCGGTGACCAGGCGCTCCAGGAACACGACGCCGCTGCCGAACGCGCGCAGCGCTTCCTGGCTGGTGCGCTCGTACGCCTCGGTGAGGTCGCCGGCCGATTCGACCTTGCGGATGCCGCGCCCGCCGCCGCCCGCGGTGGCCTTGAGCATCAGCGGGTAGCCGATCTTGTCGCCCGCGGCGAGCGCCTCGTCGAGCGTGGCGACCTCGCCGCCGCTCCACGGCGCGACCGGGACGCCGACCTCCTCGGCGATCAGCTTCGCGCCGATCTTGTCGCCGAGCTTGCGCATGGCGTCCGCGCTCGGGCCGACGAAGGCGACCCCGATCTTCTCGCACAGCTCGGCGAAGGCCGGGTCCTCGGCGACGAAGCCCCAGCCGACCCACGCGGCGTCGGCCTTGGTCTCGACCAGCGCCTTCTCCAGTTTGGCGAGATCGAGATAGGGCCGCGCGGAGGCGGGGCCGAGCGAATACGCGACGTCGGCTTCCCGGACGAAAGTCGCGGTGGCGTCCGCGTCCGTGTAGAGCGCGACCGTCTCGATCCGTCGCCCGGTCTCGGCGGACAGGTCCCGGACGGCGTGGATCAGCCGCATCGCGGCCTCCCCGCGATTGACGATGGCGACGCGATTGAACACGGACAAAGCCTCCCAGTGAACCGACTGCACCCACGCACAGCAGGCGACGCCGGACCTGCCGGGACGTCGCCTGTCTTCGTCGTACACCTTGCTCCTCTACCGCCGGGTACACCAATGTCGCGGATGACGCATGCCGCGCCTGCCGGTTTGTAGGAACCCGCCAAAAACGGCTCGTGTCACGTCGTCCGGACCTGGTTTATCGCGAGGTATGCCACAAATCACGCCCGCTCGGCCAGCGGCGGCGGCAGCTGGACGGCCAGTCGTTTCCAGGGGGTCGGACAGGGGTTACCCGGAGTTCAGGCGCGGGGCCCGGCCCGCCGCGGCTCGCTTCCGCGAAGGTCCGTGAGGGCCACCCTGAGGGACTC
>NZ_JBSHAM010000196.1:0-6458 GCF_053611505.1 Amycolatopsis sp. NPDC054798
CCCCGACACCCGGGATGGGCTCCTTGCGGGAAAAAGATTCCCGCATGCACCCCTTCACGGACTCGCGTGGATCAGGCCTGGCTGTCGAAGTCCCGGGCGGCCAGCGCGCGCACGATGCCCGCGCGGCCTTCCGAAACGAGCCGTCGCAGCGCCGCCGGGTGGTCGCCCGCGAGCCACTCGTCCGAGGCGTTCACCGTCGCCGGTTCGACCGCCCACGACGGGTACAGCCCGATCGCCGTCGGCTGCGCGCGCTCGCTGGACCGCCGCGCCCACACGTCGTCGATGACCTCGAAGTACCGCTCGATGTAGTCGCCGAGCAGGTGCTTCTGGCCCGGGTGCGAGAATCCGGAGATCAGCGCGTCGCTGACCGCGTTGGGGATCTCGTCGTCGTAGATCGCCCGCTGCCAGGTGTCGGCCTTGGCCTCGGCGGTCGGCTGCAGCGCCCGCGAACGCTCGGCGTGCCGCCGTCCCGCGGCGGTGTCGTCCCGCTCCTGCTCGGCGTTGATCTCCTCCGCGCCCGCTTTGCCGTGCGCGACCAGCGCTTGCAGCAGCCGCCAGCGCAGATCGGTGTCGACGGTGAGACCCGGCAGCGGCGCGGACTCGTCGAGCCATCCCGCGATCGCGGTCAGGGTCTCCTCGTCGAGGACGCCCCCGGCCAGCGAGTTCACGAACGCCAGCTGGTGGTCCGAGCCCGCCTCCGCGGTGCGGGCCAGCTCCAGCAGCCGTCCGCTGAACGCGGGCCAGCCCTCCGCGGCCGCCCACTTCTGGTCGGCGTAGGAGTTGAGCGCGGTCTGCGCCTGAAGCAGCAGCCGCTGCACCACGCCGACCTCGCTCTCGGCGTGGATCCCGCGCGCCACCAAGGTGACGAAGTCGCGGGCCTTCAGCTCGGCCTCGCGCGTCATCTCCCACGCGGCCGACCAGCACAGCGTGCGCGGCAGCGAGTCGGTGATGTCGCCGATCCGGTCGATCAGCGTGGTCAGCGACGCCGGGTCCAGCCGCATCCGGCAGTAGGTCAGGTCGTCGTCGTTGACCAGCACGAGCTTGCCCGCGGCCTGCCCGACCAGGTCCGGCACCTCGGTGCGCTCGCCGGTGACGTCCAGTTCGACGCGGCGGGTGCGGACGATCTTGCCGTCGCTGTCCTCGTCGTACACGCCGACCGCGACGCGGTGCGTGCGCAGTTCGCCGGCACCCGGCTTCGCGCCGGTCTGCACGACGGCGAACGACGAGAAGGTGCCGTCGGCGGCGATCTCGTAGCGCGGGCTGAGCGAGTTGAGGCCGGTGGTCTCCAGCCATTCCGCGCTCCACCACGACAGGTCGCGGCCGGAGGCTTCCTCCAGGGCCGCCAGCAGGTCGGCGAGCGTGGCGTTGCCCCAGGCGTGCTTGCCGAAGTACACCTTGAGGCCGTCGAGGAAGTGCTCGATGCCGACGTAGGACACCAGCTGCTTGAGGACGCTCGCGCCCTTGGCGTAGGTGATGCCGTCGAAGTTGACCTCGACCGCGTGCAGGTCGACGATGTCGGCCGCGATCGGGTGCGTCGAGGGCAGCTGGTCCTGGCGGTAGGCCCAGGACTTCTCGATGTTCGCGAAGCTGGTCCAGGCGTTCTTGTACTCGGTCGCCTCGGCCTGGGCGAACACGCTCGCGAAGGTCGCGAACGACTCGTTCAGCCACAGGTCGTCCCACCAGCGCATGGTGACCAGGTCGCCGAACCACATGTGCGCCATCTCGTGCAGCAGCGTCTCGGCGCGCCGCTCGTAGGCGTAGCGGGTGACGCGGCTGCGGAAGACGTAGTCCTCGAGGAACGTGACCGCGCCGGCGTTTTCCATCGCGCCCGCGTTGAACTCCGGCACGAACAGCTGGTCGTACTTGGAGAACGGGTACGGCGTGCCGAATTTCTCGTGGTAGAAGGCGAAACCCTGTTTGGTTTCGACGAACAGCCGCTCGGCGTCCATGTGCTCGGCGAGCGACGCGCGGCAGTAGATGCCGAGCGGGATGGTGCGGTGCTCGTCGCGGAACTCGTCGGTCCATTCCGCGTACGGGCCGGCCACCAGCGCCACCAGATAGGTGGAAATGCGCTCGGATTCGGCGAACCGCGTCCGGCGCGCGCCGTCCTCGGTGTCCTCGGCGCTTTCGGCCAGCGCGTTGGAAACGACCTTCCAGTCGCGCGGGGCGTGCACGGCGAGCCGGTAGACGGACTTGAGGTCCGGCTGGTCGAAGCAGGCGAACATGCGCTTCGCGTCGGCGGTCTCGAACTGGGTGTAGAGATACACGCCGTCGTCGACCGGGTCGACGAACCGGTGCAGGCCCTCGCCGGTGTTCATGTAGCGGCAGTCCGCGGTGACGACGAGTTCGTTCTCCGCGGCAAGGCCGGGCAGCGCGATGCCCTTTTCCTCGGCGTAGCCGCTGACATCGAGCTCAGTGCCGTTCAGCACGGCGGAGCGGACGCCCTCGGCGACGAGGTCGATCCACGACGCTTCGCCGGGACGGCTGCTGGAGAACCGCACCGTGGTGGTGGAGCGGAAGGTCTTCTCCCCGGGACGGCCTTGGCCGTCGGTCAGGTCCAGCTCGATGTCGTAGGACGACACGTCCAGCAGGCCGGAGCGCTGCTTGGCTTCGTCACGCGTCAGATTGGGGGCGGGCACGGGCACCTCTGGTCTTCGGTTCCGGTGGGCACGACGCTCAGCATCCAATCATGACGCGCCGGGAAGCAGCGACCAGGGAACAATGCGGAGGCCTCCCCGCGTTGGCTCGCAGTGCGGGGGTTCGCCCCGCCCTCCGGCGGATGCCGGGGAGCAGCCTCGCCGAGGAGCCCGTGAAAAATGACTGACTCGTCCCAGCCCACGAAGGTGGACTTCTACTTCGACCCGATCTGCCCGTTCGCGTGGATCTCGTCCCGGTGGATCCTCGAGGTCGAGAAGCACCGCGAGCTGGACCTGAACTTCCGGGTGATGAGCCTTTCGGTGCTGAACGAAGGCCGCGAAGACCTGCCCGAGCGCTACAAGGAGCTGCTGAGCGAGGGCTGGGCCCCGGTCCGCGTCGCGACCGCGCTGGCGCAGCACGAGGGACAAGAGGCGGTGCGCAACTTCTACACCGAGTTCGGCACCCGCTATCACAACCAGCACAACGAGGACCGCAAGCTCGTCATCAAGGAGGCGCTGGCCGCGATCGGAGCCCCGGCCGAACTCGCCGAGGCGGGCGAATCGACCGAGTACGACGAGGCGCTGCGCAAAAGCCACCACGAGGGCATGGACCCGGTCGGCATGGACGTCGGCACGCCGACCATCCACGTCAACGGGACCGCGTTCTTCGGCCCGGTGCTGTCGTCGATCCCGCGGGGCGAGGACGCGCTGAAGGTGTTCGACGGCGCGGTGGCGCTGGCGAGCTACCCGGACTTCTTCGAGCTGAAGCGCACCCGGACGGGCGACCTGAACTTCGACTGACGTCGTCGTGAGTGTTGATCGCGGTTCTCACCGTGATCAACACTCACGAAAACCCAAGCGCCGCCTTGGTGACGTCCTCCGGATACGGCGAGTCCCTCAACGCTTCTTCGCGTGACGTCCGCGCCGTCTTCAGCTCGTGCAGGCGCAGCAACCCGTCGCGATGCGTGCGCACGAACGCCTCGTCCACCGGGTCGCCGTGACCGGGCACGACGACACGCGGTTCGAGCGCGAGCAGCGCGTCCATCGCGGCGGCCCACGCGTCGAGCTGGTCGTCCGGGCTGAACGAGTACGCGGTGAAGCCGTGCGGGCCGTGTTCCACGACGTCACCGGCGAAGACGACGTCCGCGTCCGGCACGTGCACCACCAGATCGTGGTCGGTGTGCGCGACGCCGGGGTGTATGAGTGCGACCGTGCGGCCGCCGAGGTCTAGTTCGGCGCGGTCGGGCACCAGTCGGTCGGGCGGCATGAGCCCGGTGCGTTCGATCGCGTCGGCGATTTCCGGCTTTCCCTCTTTGCGGTAGTGCTCGGCCCAGGTTTGCTTGTCGGCTTCGCCGTTTTTCAGCATCGCCTGGAGACAGCCGGGGTGCGCCCAGACGTCGCACGGCAGGAATGGCGTCGTGCCGAAGGCGTGGTCGAAATGCGCATGCGTGTAGACGACCGACCACGGCAGCTCGGTCAGTTCGCGCACCGCGGCGGCGAATTC
The DNA here is from genome assembly GCF_053611505.1 of Amycolatopsis sp. NPDC054798. Taxonomy (NCBI): domain Bacteria; kingdom Bacillati; phylum Actinomycetota; class Actinomycetes; order Pseudonocardiales; family Pseudonocardiaceae; genus Amycolatopsis; species Amycolatopsis sp. NPDC054798. The sequence goes on from NZ_JBSHAM010000196.1 coordinate 4,141, forward strand.
GGCGCCCTGGTCGACGTCGCCGCGGGTGTCGATCACCAGGCACTGCTCCCGGCCGAGGACGAGACCGGTGGTGAGGTCCAGTTCGTCGTACCGGCGGGCGAAAACCCCGTCGGCCAGCTCGGTCCAGCTCATTGCCCCTCCAGGATTCCGTGCGACAGCCTCGCCACGCTAGCGCTGACGTCCTGCTGCGCGGCGAGGATTACGTCGTTTTCGTGGCCGGTCGCGGCGAGTTCCCGGCCGGAAGTGCAGGCGCTCAGCGCGGCGGAGACGTCGGTGGCCGCGTAGGCGGCCGCCGCGAGCGCGGCTTCGGCGGACCGCGAACCTTTGAGGGCGCTCACGATCGCGCCCGCGCCCAGCTGATCCTCGACGCACGGCCGCAGCGGGCCAGATTCGGCGCCGTCGCCGAACAGGTCGACGCCCCAGCGTTCCCCGGCGGGAATCACGCCGATCGGCCGCCCGTCGGCGATTTCCTCGGCTTTCGCCGCGGTCGCCGACGCATTCCGCAGGCAACCGGCCAATACGTGCGCGCCGGTTTTCGCCGCGGCGGCGCAGAGCGTCGCGCCATTGGGGGAGGGGAGCGCGAGCAGCGTGCCGGACGGGATCTCCGTCACAGAAGACGGCCGGAGCGTCCATTCCTCTTCGCCCGCGACCACTGCTCCGGCTCCGCGCGCCTCGGCGATCCCGCGTTCGTCCCGCCATCGCACCGGCAGCACCCGGCCGCCGCGTCCGACGACGAGATCCGTTGTGGTGCTGAAGGAAAGCACGTCCACGATGATCAGCACGGCGCATTCCCGGCCGAGGATCCCGACGCCTTCGCCGCCCCATTCGAGCCGGACGTCCGAGCCGTGCTGCGCTGCGATGTCCACCCCCGGAGCATGCCGGGTCCGCCGCGGGATGGCACACTCCCGCTGTGCGTGTCTACTTGGGATCCGACCATGCCGGTTTCGAGCTGAAGAACCACCTCGTCCGCCACCTCGGCGAACAGGGGCACGAGGTGACCGACATCGGTCCGTTCGTCTACGACGCGGCCGACGACTACCCGGCGTTCTGCGTCGAAACCGCGCGCCGCGTGGCCGCCGACGAGGGCAGCCTCGGGATCGTCATCGGCGGGTCGGGCAACGGCGAGCAGATCGCCGCGAACAAGGTGCCCGGCATCCGCGCCGGCCTCGGCTGGAGCGTCGAAACCGCGCAGCTGACCCGGCAGCACAACCACGCCCAGGTGCTCGGCGTCGGAGCCCGGATGCACACGCAGGAGCAGGCGACCGAGATCGTCGACGCGTTCCTGGCCACGCCGGTCGACCCGGAAGAACGCCACGCGCGGCGCGTGCAGCAGCTGCTCGACTACGAGCGCACCGGCACCCCGCCCGCGTTGCCGGAGGCCTGATGCCCGAGGGGCACACGCTCCATCGGCTCGCCCGTCTGCACAAACGCCGGTACGCCGGCGGACCGGTGGGGGTCAGCAGCCCGCAGGGCCGGTTCGCCGCGGAGGCGGAGAAACTCGACGGGCAGGTGCTCGTTTCCGCTGAGGCGTACGGGAAACACCTGTTCCACAACTACGGTCCTTTGGGGACAGTCCATGTCCACTTAGGTCTGTACGGCACGTTCGGCGAGGCGCCGCTTCCGGAGACCGAGCCGGTCGGCCAGGTGCGGATGCGGCTGGTCGGCCGGACCCACTGGACCGACCTGCGCGGCCCGACGCGGTGCGAACTGCTGGACCCGGCACAGGTCGACGCGATCAAGGCCCGGCTGGGCCCGGACCCGCTGCGCCGGGACGCCAAGCCGGAGCGGGCGTGGAAGCGGATCTCGCGGTCTCGCACCACGATCGCCGCGCTGCTGATGGACCAGGCGGTGCTGGCCGGGGTCGGGAACGTGTATCGCGCGGAAGTGCTGTTCCGGCACGGGGTTTCGCCGATGGTCCCGGGGCGTTCGCTGGACCGGGCGCTGTGGGACGCCATGTGGGCGGACCTGGTGACGCTGATGCGCGCCGGGGTGCGGGCCGGGCGGATCGACACGGTCGCGCCGGAGCATCTGCCCGCGGCGATGGGGCGAGCTCCGCGGGAGGATCGGCACGGGGGCGAGGTGTACGTCTACCGGCGGGCCGGGATGCCGTGCCTGATCTGCGGGACGCCGGTGGCGCAGAAGGAATTGGCGGCGCGGAACCTTTACTGGTGTCCGACCTGCCAGCCCGCTTGAGCTTGCCCGTTTGAGTCAGTTCGGCGGATTGCTGCTCCCGACTTGGTATCGGGTGCCCGTTCGCTGCTCCCGGAGACGTGGCGGATATGGTGAAAGAGGGGCGCTTTTTGACGAGAGGAGGGAGA
>NZ_JBSHAM010000197.1:0-5961 GCF_053611505.1 Amycolatopsis sp. NPDC054798
GCCGCCACCTCCCCCGCGGCCTCGTTGGGGGTTGGGGTTTAGTTGGTGGCCAACCCGTATAATAACGTTATCGCCAACAAACGACCCGAAACACCGCTATCTTCTCCGCAGCCGCCGCTACTCCGTCCGGTGTCGGCGACTCCGCCAGCCCGGTCGTGACGTAGCGCTTCCCCACGCTCGCCGGCCCGGCCGCCACCACCTCCCGCAGCACCGGTCCCCGCTCCGCGACCGGCAATTCCACGAACCGCACCTGCCGCGACCGCCTGCCGCGCGACAGCGTCCCTGACCCGGCCGCGCGCACGTTGGCCACCCACGCCGCCTTCGGGAACGCCTGGATCAGGTACTGCTCGCCCTGAACCTTCAATACTGCCAACGGAAACGTCCGCGGCTCGCCGCTGCGCCGCCCGGGGACGGTGAGCAGTTCCATCGGCCCGAACGCGAGCCCCGCGCGCTGCAGAGCGGTGATGACCCGGTTGATCGCGTTGACCTTGCGCCGGTATCCGGCTGCCTTGGTGTCCATGTCCTCGAGCGTACGCCAACTTATATGAGTTTCATACTTTCTGACATTCGTAGATATGCCCTGCGGGTATGCCCGGGGTGCCGGAACGGCAGTGGCGGCGCCCCGGCCGGACCAAGTTGACTGATTCGCAAACACCCGAGGAGGGCTGAGTGCACTACGACGTCGTCGTAGTCGGAGGCGGTGCTGGGGGTATCGCCTCCGCGTCCGGGGCGGCGCGGACCGGGGCGCGGGTGCTGCTGGTCGAGCAGTACCCGTACCTGGGCGGCGCGGCGACGATCAGTTCCGTGCTGACCCTCTGCGGATTCTTCGACCAGACCGGCGAACAGGTCGTCGCGGGCGTCGGCGAGGAGGTGCTGCAGCGGCTGCGCCGGCGCGGTGCGTACGAAGAGAAGACGATGGGCTGGACCGGCAACAAGATCGTCCTGCTCGACCTCGAAACCACCAAGCTGGTCTACGACGAACAAACCGCCGATGCCGGCGTGGACGTCCTCCTGCACACCAAGCTCGTCGGCGCGAAGCGAACCCACGGCGTGGTCACCGAGGTCGCCCTGCACCATCGCGGCGGCCTGGAACGGGTCACCGCCGGTGCGTTCATCGACGCCAGCGGCGACGGCGCGCTACTGGCCGCCGCCGGAGCCGCCGTCCGCGTCACCCCGCTGAGCGACCGGCAAACCAGCACGCTCGTCTGCCGATTCTCCGGCGTCACCGAAGACGCCGACCTTTCCCGCGAGGGCCTGCGGGCCGCTGTCGCCGCACACCAACGGGAAACCGGCGTCCAACTGGCGCGCGACTACGGCATCGCGGTGCATTTGCCCTTGACCCGCAACGTAATCGCGCTGCTGGTGGACGAACAAACCGACGTCCTGGACGCCACCGCGCTGAGCCGCGACGAAGCCAGCGCGCGACGGCAGGCGTGGCAATACCTGGACGCACTGCGCAAACACCTGCCCGGCTGGTCGTCCGCGCGACTGGAGGAAACCGGCCCCCAGCTAGGCATCCGAGAAGGACGGCACCTGATCGGCCGGGAACAAGTCACCGGCCGCGACGTGCTGACCGCCCGAAAACGCCCCGGCGCGTCCATCGGCCGCTGCGGCTGGCCGATCGAGGACCATGCGGGCCCCGGCATCACCCGCTACGAACCGATCGCCCGCCAGGGCTGGTACGACATCCCCTACGGCGCTATCTGCTCCGCCGACACCGCGAACCTCTGGGCCGCTGGCCGGTTGACCAGCTCAGACGACGACGCCTACGCCTCGGTGCGGGTCATGGGCACCGCCTTCGCGACCGGCCACGCCGCCGGGATCGCAGCCGCGCAGTACGTCGACGGCCGAGCCCACGACGTCCGCGCGATCCGGGCCGAGCTGCACCGCCAAGACGCACTGGTTTGACCTGCCACACTCCCGGCTTGACCCGCCACGCCCGGTAACGGGAACCTTCCGGAACCATTCCCCGGTCCGAAGGAGCCCCCATGCCGAGCCGCTATCGCTGGGTCGTCCTGCTGCTCTGCTGGGCAGTGTTCACGATGACCTCAGTCGACCGCTCGACCTGGGGCCCGGCGTCGTCCGCGGTCAGCGATTCCCTCGGAGTCCCGCTGGCCGCGCTCGGAATCTTCGCCACCTGCTACTACATCGGCTACGTCATCTCGAACACCGCGGGCGGCTTCCTCTCCGACTGGCTAGGCAGCCGCGCGGTCCTCGGCATCAGCTCACTCGCAGCGGGCGTGCTGATGATCCTCTTCGGCTCCACCACGTCCATCGCCTGGGGCCTGACCCTGCAAGCCCTGCTGGGCCTGTTCGCCGGCGTGGATTTCTCCGCCGGCCTGAAACTGATCACCACCTGGTTCCGCCCCGAAGAACACGGACTCGCGAGCGGCATCTTCATGACCGCGACGTCACTGGGCACCGTCGTAGCCAACGCTGTCGTCCCCACCCTGGTGAAAAACAGCGGCTGGCCAGTGTCCTACCACCTTTTCGGCGGAGTCACCGTCGCGCTCGGCCTGCTGTGCCTGGCCTTCGTCCGCAACGGCGCCGCGTCGACCGACCCCGCCCGGCGCGCCCTGCCCGATCCCCGCCCGCTCTTCCGCAACCGCGACCTGCTGCTCCTCGGCCTGGCCGGTTTCGGCGGCCTGTGGGGCACCTACGGTTTCGTCACCTGGTCCAACACCCTGATGATCCGCGGCGAACACATCGACCCCGTGCGGGCCGGCGTGGTCCTGGTGATCTTCTCCGGCACCGCGGTAGTGATCAAACCGCTGGTCGGCTGGCTCACCGACAAAATCGGCCTAGGCAGGCGAATCCCCATCATCGCCGTCCTGATCCTCTTCACCGCCGCTCTGCTGACCTTCGGTTCCTTGAGCAGCTACGGCGCTTTCCTAGTGGTAGCCCCGATTCTCGGCATCGGTGCGTACGCCTACAGCCCGCTCACCGCCGCGATGATCCCCGCCCTGACCGGTGCCCGGCTAGCTGGTTCCGCCGCTGGCGCGGTGAACGCCTTCTGGCAGCTGGGCAGCGTAATCGTGCCTGCCGTCGTCGGCCCGGTTTTCCACGCGACCGGCTCGTTCTACTCGGCGTTCCTCACCCTGGCCGCCGGACCGCTGGTGGGCGCGGTCGTCCTCCTGTTCATGCGCGACGACCGTCCGGCGCGGGTCTCCCCGCAGGCAGCGACGGCCTGAGATCAGCGCTTGCCGACCACCGGGAACTCGGCTTCGATCGAGGCCAGTCCATCGAGGATCGTCGGCAGCTCAGTTTGGTCCAGCTCGTCGATCCGAAAGGACAGCTCGTTCCCGCGCCCGTCGACAGCCGTCCCCTCGACCGCTACCTTCCCGGACTTCGCCACGGTGACCGTCAAGTCGAGCCACTCCTCCGTCGAAGCCAGCCGGGCGACGCCGCCGAAGCTGTCATACGCCTTCGCCAACTGCTCCCGAAACCCCCGCAACTCCTCCGCCCGCAGCCCAGCGGGCACCCGGGCGGTGAACCCGCCGACGACGAGGTCAACCGGACTGAAAAGCCAGTTGCCGTCCCAGAAATCGACCGCCCCGGCGTGCATCCGCCCCAGCACGGTGATCACCAGCCGATCCCCGGCCTTCGACCCGATAGTCACCGCGGGCGACTCGTCTTCGCTCACTTCCACCCCCCTGCCGTTGAGCTTCAGCCTATGCGGCCTGGCTAAATCAATTTCCGCGCAGCCCGCCGCTCGGGAAGACTGCACGGCATGCAGATCCGCCAGTCCACCGCCGACGACGCGCCCACGATCCACGCCCTGCACACCGCCGCGTTCCGCGTCCACAACCCGGACGTCACCGGCGAAATGCCGGAAGCGAAGCTAGTCACCGAACTGACCGCCGACGGCGATCTGCTCCCAGCGCTCTCGCTGGTCGCGGTCCGGGACGGCGAAGTGATCGGCCACGCCTGCTCCAGTCCCGGGCGCATCGGCGACGACCCCAACTCCGCGATCGGCTTCGGCCCGCTCGGCGTCCACCCCGGCCAGCAACGCAGCGGCGCGGGCTCAGCCCTCGTCCACGCGACGATCGGCGCGGCCAACGCACTCGGGTACGGCCTGATCATCCTGCTGGGCGACCCAGGTTATTACTCGCGTTTCGGCTTCGTGCTGGCCGAGACGCTCGACATCACCCCGCCGGTGCCGGAATGGGCCCAGTATTTCCAAGCCCTCCCGCTGGCAGCGTACGACCGGGCAATCCGAGGAGCGTTCCGCTACGCGGCGGCTTTCGACCGGCTCTGAGCCTTTCGGATAAGGCGAACACAGCAACCTAACCTCCGCATGAGGTAGTAGCGGCATTCGTGCGCATATTGTCTTTGGTGAAATACGCCTCGCCAAAGACGCAACCAGGCTGAGCCGTGAGCATGCGGCTGAGCGCCATCATGATCGGCCCCGCGTTGGGCGGTTTGCCCGGCTCCGGTTCGGTCGCGTCGATCACGGTGTGCGTCGATGGCCGGTGGACGACGACGTGCAACGTCCAGCCGTCCGGCACCTTGTAGAGGGCGATCTCGTCGTCCTTCCAGATCACCCGCACCCACACGGTCGCGCACAAAGGCGAACGCCGAAGATGAAGGACGCCTACTTCGCTCCCCTCCGGCCCGATGACCGGCGGCGTGCTCGCCCCTTCGATGGGCTGGCTAGGGGGCGCGTCAGCACACCGTGGTCCACCGTCGATGCCACGCGGGTCGAAGCCGTCGTACTTGGCCATCAAGGCAGGGTCCGGCGCGGCGGCCGTGGACCCTGAGGGCACCGTCGCAGCCGGCTTCTCCTCCGCGTTCGGCAAGGCGACGAAGACGACCGCGACCACCACCACGGCCGCGACGCTGCCGCCGATCCACCACGCGCGCCGGCCGCGGGGTGGACCAAGCGGTTCTGCAGGTGTCGACGATGCCGTGCCGGAAGTGTCGTCCAAGGTGTCAGGAACGGCATCATGAAGCATCGTCGCCACGCTTTCCGCTGGCGCGGATTCAACCTCAGGGACTTCTGAGTGCGTCAGTGCCCAGACCGCATCGGCGAGCGCTTCCGCACCGACGTTCATAAGCCGGGCGGCTTGGCGTTCGCTGACCGGAAGATACTTCGGTTTCCGCGGCAGCTCCTCCACCATCATCTGACGGCGATGGTCCGCACCCCTGCCGGCCGGAAAGTCGATGGCCAGGCTTCCCCGCACGGCGAGAGCGAAGGGCTCGTTTCCCAGGGCACGCGCCACGTCGCGGAGACGAGCCGCACCAGTGGGCGGGTCATCGGTCTCCAGTGCTTTCAGCAACAGAGGGTGCTTAGCGATGGTCTCGTCGGTCAGGCCCTCCTTCTCCTTCCGAAGGACCTTGATCGCTTTCACCAGATCGTCGCGGGTTGCTTCCATACCGGCTTCACCAGAACCGATGGTCTGCATGAGCGAGCAGTGTGTCATGACTCCGACACGCTCCCGGAAGTGTCGTCACCCAAATGCTACGAAATTGTCAGTGACACCGCCTGTTCAGTGACCTCATCGTGAATGCGCTAGCCCATTTGCAGTGCGAGAGGAACGCAGAGTGAGTAACGAGCTCAGTATCTTTGGCGGCTACTCCGGGTCGCAGGAACACGCCGTCTCCCGTGCGATACGGCAGGGGGAGCGGCGGGAGCGACGCGCCTTGCAGCGCCGGACCGCGACGGCCGTTTCGGAGGTCATGGCGAACTCGGACACCAAGCTCCTTGAGGGCGAACTGCGCAAGCGGCTCGCCGAGAAGACCATGCACGACGTCGCCGACGTCGTTGGACTGTACCAGCAGCTCGCCGGGAACGACGCGACCACCGCGACGGCCTTGGCTCCCATTGTGCAGGAATACGTCCGCGGATCCGCCCGGGAAATGCGGAACTTCGGAGAACTGTAAAACAGCTTCGGATTAATCCCATTTTGGCGAACTAAGGCGTCGTGTTGTGTTTGTTGGGGTGTTTAGAAGAAAAAAAAC
>NZ_JBSHAM010000198.1:0-5376 GCF_053611505.1 Amycolatopsis sp. NPDC054798
CGGCCCCTATGGGGGCTTCCGGACCGGGGGGGCTGGCCTATTGGGGAAAGATGCCTTGACAAGCACCCCCGAACCGCAGGGAAGGCTTCGTATCGGGGTGCAGGGCCTGGTGTGGGTGCCGTGGTGGGGTTGGGTGCGCGGGTGCGGTTGGGGTGGTGGGGCGCGGGGCTTGGGTGCGTTGGTGGGTTGTGTGCGCGGGCTGCGGTTGGCACGGGGGGTGGGGGCTTGCGCCCCCGAAAGAAAGAAGAAGGGGTATTGGGTGCGTCACATGGGTTTTGCTTGGTGGGGCGAGGGAGGGAAAAAGTCATATTAGGCGAATCGGGCAGGTCGTTAGCTTGTGCTTTGGTGGGCTATATCCGATTCGGGTCGTTCGCTGGTTGAAGTCCTGGTGAATTCCGGGGGAGGCTGCGTTCTCGACCAGGGTTTCTTCGCTTTCCGCACGCATAATTCCGTTCCGGTGGTCCGAAGGTGTGGCGGGAGGAAAGGGTGTCGGGGTCTGTGCGTGCCCGTTGGGTCGGCGGTGGGGTCGTGGGTGCGGTCGTGGTGGCGGGCGTCGCGTTCGCGGTGTGGCCGGACGGGGCTTCGGCGCAGGATCCGGAGATCCAGATTTCGCGGTCGGCGTGCGGTCAGGGCTGGGGTGATCCGCGGCCGGGAGTTCAGGTTTTTCATCTGCGCAACACCGGATCGGTGACCTCCGAGGTGGATTTGATCGATCCGGCGACCGGGGTGATTTACGGGGAGGTTGAGGGGCTTGGCAGCGGGACTGCCCGGCCGCTGCAGGTGACGCTCGGCAATGGGACCTACGCATTCCGTTGCCTTCCCGAGGATTCGTCGGCGATCGTCGGGCCGGCGGTCACGGTGAGCGGCGGGGCCGAACGCGGGCCGGGCGTTGCGCCGGTGACGCAGAACGATCTGCTCGGGCCATTGAAGTCCTATCAAGCGCATGTGGCGCAAGGGCTCGGCCAGTTGGCTGCCGACGTCGGCAAGGTGAAGGACGCCATTCGCAGCAACGATCGCGGTGCGAGTCAGGCTGCTTGGCTGGTCGCGCACTTGGATTACGAACGGCTCGGGGCGGCCTACAACGCGTTCGGCGACTCCGACAAAGCTATCAACGGGACCGCCGCCGGGTTGGCGGGAGAGGCCAAGAGTTCGGAGTTTACTGGATTCCATCGGATCGAATCCGGCTTGTGGCACAACGAGGATCTCGCTGCCCTCGCGCCGGTGGCCGAACAGCTGGACAGCGACGTGCAGAAACTTCGCAAGTCCTTTGCGGACAGTCAGGTCGACCCGAACGACCTTGGCTTGCGCGCGCACGAGATCGTGGAGAACACGCTGCAATTCGAACTGACCGCGCGCACCGATTACGGCAGCGGCACCAACCTCGCTACGGCCCGCGCGAATCTCGACGGGACTCAGGCGGTCCTTGACGTCCTGCGCCCGGTTCTCGCCCCGCGCTATCCAGGACTGTCCAAGGTGGACAATTGGATGAAGCGCACCACGGCGACCCTCGACAGTGCCAAGAAGCCGGACGGTTCGTGGACGCCGGTGAGCCAGTTGTCCGCGCCGCAGCGGCAAAAACTCAATGCGGATGTCAGCGAATTGACTGAGTTGCTCGCTCCGATCGCCGCGATCGCGGAGCCTAGGAGGATTTCGTGACGACAGAATCCTCTCGCCGGTCTTTCCTGCGCCGCACGGTCGTGGGTGCGGGGATCACCGCGGCTGCCGGGATTGGCGTGACCGCTAGTGCGAGCGAAGAGACGAACACCGTTCCGTTCCACGGGCCCCGGCAGGCCGCGATTTTGCGCCAGCCACCGGCGCAAAGCGTGATCGCGTCCTTCGACGTGGTCGCGGAGAACCGTGCGGAATTGACCCAGTTGTTCCAGGAGATTACCGACCGCGCGAGGTTCCTGACGAACGGCGGCGCGCCGGCCGCGCTCGGCATCACCGCTCCGCCAGCCGATTCCGGCGTGCTCGGGCCGGTCGTGCCGCACAGTGACCTCGGTGTGATCGTCGGCGTCGGATCGTCCCTTTTCGACGGACGGTACGGGCTGGCCGAGCGCAAGCCCAAGAAGCTCAAGCCGATGACCACGTTCCCCAACGACGCGCTCGACGACCGGCAATGCCACGGCGACCTGTCGCTCACCCTGTCCGCGAGCGACACCGACACGGTGCTGCACGCGCTGCGCGACCTGGCCCGCGCGACCCGCGGCGGAATGCAACTGCGCTGGAAGATCAACGGCTTCAGTTCGCCGTCCCGGCCGTCCGGAACCCCGCGCAATCTGATGGGGTTCAAGGACGGCACGGTGAACCCGGCGGCGTCCGAAATGGACCGGCTGGTGTGGGTGTCGGGGGCGGGCGAGCCCGCGTGGACGGCCGGCGGCAGCTACCAGGTGATCCGGCTGATCCGGATGCTGGTCGAGTTCTGGGACCGGGTGTCGATCACCGAACAGGAGAACATGTTCGGCCGCCGCCGCGACACCGGCGCTCCGCTGGACGGAGCGTCCGAACAGGACGAACCGCGCTACGCCGACGATCCGATCGGCACGGTCATCCCGCTCACCAGCCACATCCGCAAGGCGAACCCGCGCACCCCGGAGACCGACGACAGCCGCATCCTGCGCCGCGCGGTCAACTACGACCGCGGTGTGGACGCCAACGGCAACCTCGACATGGGCCTCGTCTTCACCTGCTACCAGCAGGACCTCGAGCGGCAGTTCGAGGCGGTGCAGAAGCGGCTGATCGGCGAGCCGCTCGTCGACTACATCTCCCCGTTCGGCGGCGGCTACTTCTTCGCGCTGCCCGGCGTCACCGGTCCCAGCGACCACTTCGGCCGGGCGCTCCTCGCCTGAGGCGCGCCCCGATCCCCACCCGGCGAAACCAGGAGGAATCCTCAGTGGACACAGCATTCGGCAGGCGGCGCCGTCGCCTGCTCAGTGCGGGCGCGCTCGTCTCGGCGGCGGTGCTCGCGATCGTCACCGGCTCCGCGGCGTCGTCCGCGCAGGCCCAGCCGCTGCACCCGTTGCCGGCGTCGTGGCTGCCGACGCTCACCCCGATCAAGCACGTCGTGGTGATCTTCGGCGAGAACATCTCGTTCGACCACTACTTCGGCACCTACCCGAACGCCACCAACGAGAACGGCACCCCGTTCCAGGCCGCGCAGCACACGCCGAAGGTCAACGGCCTCGACGAGAAGCTGCTGACGCACAACCCGAACGCCTACAACCCGAAGCGGCTCGGGCCGGACCAGGCGCTCACCTGCGACCAGAACCACAGCTACGGCGCCGAGCAGGCCGCGTTCAACGGCGGCAAGATGGACAAGTTCGTCGAGAAGACCGAGACCGACAAGTGCACCGGACAGCCGGTCCTGTTCGGCGAGCCGGGTCTGGTCATGGACTACTACGACGGCAACACCGTCACCGGCCTGTGGAACTACGCGCAGCACTACACGCTGAGCGACAACTCGTTCAACACCGTCTTCGGCCCGTCCACCCCGGGCGCGATCAACCTGATCTCCGGCCAGACGCACGGGATCCAGGCGGTCGACCCGGTCACGCACGAGCCGAAGAACGACCCGTACGTCGTCGCGTCGCCGGACGAGGACGGCGTCGGCACCGTGATCAACGACCCGGACCCGGCCTGGGACGACTGCTCGGGCAAGAACCACACCTCCAAGGACAACCTCGGCGCGATGCAGGGCCGCAACGTCGGCGACCTGCTGAACGACCGGCACGTCACGTGGGGCTGGTTCCAGGGCGGCTTCAGGCCGACCGGCACCCAGAACGGCTACGCGGTCTGCGGGCAGAAGCACGCGAACATCGGCAATCAGTCCTCCGTGGACTACAGCCCGCACCACCAGCCGTTCCAGTACTACAAGTCCACTTCGAACCCGCACCACCTCCCGCCGTCCTCGGTGCAGGCGATCGGCCAGACCGACCGGGCCAACCACCAGTACGACCTGAGCGACTTCAACGATTCGCTCAAGGCCGGATCGATGCCCGCGGTCAGCTTCCTCAAGGCTCCGGAGTACCAGGACGGGCACGCGGGCTATTCCGACCCGCTCGACGAACAGCATTTCGTCGTCGACGAGATCAACAAGATCCAGCAGTCCCCGGAGTGGCGTTCGACCGCGATCGTGCTCGCCTACGACGACTCCGACGGCTGGTACGACCACGAGAACTCGAAGATCGTGAACGGTTCGCAGGACGCCTCGCAGGACCAGGCCGTCTGCACCGGCAAGCCGGCCGGGCTCGGCGGGCACGCCGACCGCTGCGGCTACGGTCCCCGGCTGCCGCTGCTGGTCATCTCGCCCTACAGCAAGGTGAACTACGTCGACCACACCCGGACCGACCAGACCTCGGTGCTGAAGTTCATCGAGGACAACTGGTTCTCCGGCCGGGTCGGAGACGGCTCGTTCGACACTCGCGCGGGCGGTCTCTGGAACATGTTCAACTTCTGGTGGCCGCAGGCGGGCAAGCTCCCGCTCGACCCGGAGACGGGTGCGCTGCCCGGGCGGAACTAGTCCGCGTTTTCCCTCTCCGCACCGAAGGCCATCGGGTTTCGACCCGGTGGCCTTCGGCCGTTTCCGGGCCGGGTTCGGGTCCGCTGAGCGGGAAACCGTGTGCGAATAGCGCAGCCGCACTGGAAACTTTCCAGTGCGCGCAGTCGCGGATTGAGCACCGAAGGTGTTCGGGAACCGAGCGGGAAAGCGCGGGCGGCCGAACCGGAATGGAGTCGCGCTGCGCGGTCCGTCACTCGACACGATAGGGTAATCGCAGGCACATCCTGTAGAAGGTGAAGGAACGCGAATCATGGCGCAAAAAGTCCATGTCGAGATGGTGGACGACATCGACGGCAGCATCGCCGAACAGACCGTCCCGTTCAGTCTCGACGGCGTGAGCTACGAGATCGATCTGTCCGAAGACAACGCTGCCGCATTGCGGGAAGAGCTGGCCCGTTACGTCGCCGCCTCGCGCCGGGTCGGCGGCCGCAAGGTCCGGATGGCCGCCGGGCAGGCCCCGCGGCCGGCTTCGACCGCCGCGGACCGCGAGCGCAACAAGGCGATGCGCGAGTGGGCCGAGGCCAATGGTTTCACTGTCTCCGACCGCGGCCGGCTCCCGGCGGAGATCGTGAAGGCCTACGAGGAGCGCGACACCGAGGCGCCGGCCAAGCCGGCTCGCAAGCGCGCGACGCGCAAGAAGGCCAGCGCCTGAGCGTTCTTTTCGGCAGCTGTGCCGCGGGGGCCGCGGCTAGTGATCAGCGGTGAGGGCGCCGCCGGGATTCCCGGCGGCGCCCTTCTGGCTGTCTGGGGGTAATCGCGCTTTCCCCGCCCTCGACGCGTTACCGAGGTCCGTGAAGGGCTCCTTGAGGGAATAAGAT
>NZ_JBSHAM010000199.1:0-5365 GCF_053611505.1 Amycolatopsis sp. NPDC054798
TGTGGTGGTGTTTTGGGTGGGGCCCACCGTATGCTTTTTTTTTGGCGGGTGGGGGGGGGCTTGTCAAGGCGGGAAAGATGCCTTGACAAGCCCCCTCGAACCGCATTTGGGGCTTCGTATCGGGGTGCAGGGCGGGGAGTGGCTGCTTGGGGTTCGTGGGGGTTTGTCGGCGGTGGTTTGGTGCGCGGCTTGAGTTGCTGGTCCGGCTGGGGCGGGGCGGCGGCGGGTTAGGGCGCGGTTTGGGGGCTGGCCGGTTGGGTGGGGCGGCGGGTGGTTTGGTGGAGGGTGGGGCTTGCGCCCCAATGTGGCATTGGGTGCATGTGACGCACCCAATGTGGCGTTCGGTGCGTCTGACGCACCCAATGCCACATTGGGGGTGTCGCGGCGGGTGGGGGATGGGGGTGAGCTGGTCGCGGGGTGGGGACTGCGGGCTTGCTGCTCAGACGTGTGACGTCAGCCGGGGAGTAGTTCTGCCAGGCGGTGTCGGGGGACGTCTACCAGGCGGAGGTCGGCCAGTTCCGGGGGGACGTTCAGGGCGGCGTTCGCGAGGCGGGCGTGGGCGCGGGTGAGCAGTTCGGAGGGGTGCTCGATCAGGTCGGCGGCGACGATGGCGTGGCGGTTGTCGGGGGTGCTGCGGAGCAGGCGCAGGCGGTATTTGCCGGCTACCAGGGCGGTCAGGGACGCTTGGGCGGCCGCGTCGGCGAGGTCGGGGTGGTTGTTCGGCAGCAGGAGCGCCAGGCGGCGGGCGTTGGTGCCCAGCAGGGTGCGCAGGAGCCACGGGCCGGGATCTGCGGAGAGGTCCATGGCGACGGCGTCGCCTTCCGGGGCGGACGTGGCCCAGCCGACGGGGCGCGTTTCCAGGGCCAGGCCGCCTTCGGAGGCGATTTCCCGGGCGGCGGCCAGGAGGCCTGGCTTCGCGCCAGCCGATTCTACTGACTGCGGACCGTGGGTGTAGATGGCCGAGCTTCCCTTGCGGGCGAAGGACTTCTTCGCTTTTGCGGTGGGCTGGCAGACGTACAGGTCGGCGGCGCTGCCGATTGCTTGTGCGCCGGTGTAGCGGTTGAAGTCCGGGAGGATCGCCTCGAAGGTCAGGCCGAGGGTGGCGAGCGAACGTTGCACCTGTGCGCCTAGAGCGGGGTGGCGGGGGCTGTAGCCGTAGGCCAGCAGGATTCGGCCGTCGGTGGGTTCGCGCAGGGCTTGGACTGCTCGGGCGGCGAAGAGGCCCATGCCTTCCGGGGTGTAGGGCGGATCGCTGAAGACCAGGTCTGCTTTGCCGGTCAGGGCCGGTGGCAGGCCGACGCGCAGGTCTGTGTGCGCGGTGAAGATGCTGCGTTCGCTGGTTGCGTCCAGGTAGGACAGAACGCGTTCGTCCAGGTCCACTACGGACAGTTCGGCTTCCGGGCACACCGCGCGCACGGCCAGGGACGTCAGGTCGTGGTCGCCAAGGAACAGCAGCTTGCTGCGGCGGAGGTCGTAACGAGAGTTAAGCCACAACGCCCGGCGCAGCACGGTCTCCGGGGTCGCTTGCACGTGATCCAGTGCGGCGAGCGGCGGCGGGACGGCGGCGATTCGTTCGGCCAGCATGGTGAGCAGGGCGGGCTGGGCGGCGACTGCCGCGTCGAGGGGGTCCGGGAGGGACGGCAGGGAGTAAACAGCGTAGGTGTCACGCGATTGCGGGGCGATCCGGACGCCTGCGGGGGAGCGTTCCAGGTCGGGTTCCAGTGCCGCCAAGAGGTCTTCGACGCTCCGTCGCGGGGCAGCGGTGAGCCGCACCAGGTCGGCCAGTTCGTAGGAGCCGCTGCGCAGCAGGCCGAGCACTTCGTAGAGCGGGCGGACGGCGGCACCGTGTGCGGCGAGGACGTCGTCTAGGGCGGTCACGGGGTCCGAGAGTAGTAGGCCACCCTCCGGGACAGGCTGCCAAGGCTGCGCGAGTGGGCTACCGTCGGACTCGGCGCCGCACGTGGGGAGAAGTCTGTGACCATCGAATTCCGAGACGTCGTCAAACGCTATCCGGACGGCACAGTCGCGGTCGACGGCCTCTCGCTGACTGTCGAGGACGGCACGATCACGGTGTTCGTCGGCCCGTCCGGCTGCGGCAAGACCACCTCGCTGCGGATGATCAACCGGATGGTCGAGCCGACCTCGGGTTCGGTGCTGCTGGACGGCAAGGACGTCAGCGAGGGCGACCCGGCGGTGCTGCGCCGCGGAATCGGCTATGTGATCCAGCACGCCGGTCTCTTTCCACACCGGACAGTGCTCGACAACGTCGCCACCGTGCCGCTGCTGTCCGGATGGGACAAACGCAAAGCGCGCGCCCGTGCAGCCGAGCTGCTCGAAACGGTCGGCCTGCCCGCGGAACTCGGGAAGCGGTACCCGGCCCAGCTGTCCGGCGGGCAGCAGCAGCGTGTCGGCGTGGCCCGTGCGCTCGCCGCCGATTCGCCGGTGCTGCTGATGGACGAGCCGTTCTCCGCGGTCGACCCGGTGGTCCGGGAAGGACTGCAGGACGAGCTGCTGCGGCTGCAATCCCAGCTGGGCAAGACAATCGTGTTCGTCACGCACGACATCGACGAAGCGGTGCGGCTCGGGGACAAGGTCGCGGTGATGCGCGTCGGCGGGAAGCTCGCGCAGTACGGCACCCCGGCCGAGGTGCTGCGGCATCCGGTCGACGACTTCGTCGCGTCGTTCGTCGGGCGCGACCGGGGGTATCGCGGGCTTTCGTTCCTTCCGGCGAGCGGCGTCGAGGTGTCGCCCGCCAACACGATCGACCTCGGCAGCACCGTTTCCGGTCCGTCGGAGGGCTGGCTGCTCGCGGTGAACGACGAGAAACAGCCGCGCGGCTGGCTGCCGCCAGGCTCTACTGTGGACGGTCCGCTTGCCGAAACCGACCTCGTGGCAGGCGGATCGCTGTACGTGCAGGGCACGCCGATCCGCGGGGCGCTCGACGCGGCGCTGTCGTCGCCTGCCAGCCTCGGCGTCGTGGTGGACGACGAGAACCGCGTGCTCGGGACGGTGGTCGCGCACCAGGTCTTGGATGTAATCGAGGCCTCCCCGCAGGCGTCCTGATGGGCGACTTCTTCGGCGAACTCGGCCGCTATCTGTCGAGTGCCAACAACCGCGGCGAAATCCTCGCCAACCTCCTCGACAACATCTACCTCGCGCTGGTGCCGCTGATCGCGGGCATCGTGCTGGCGATCCTGCTCGGCTGGCTCGGGCATCGCTGGCGGCCCGCGCGCAGTGTGCTGCTGGTGGTCGGGAATCTGCTGTACACGATTCCGTCGCTGGCGCTTTTCGTGGTGATCCCCGGCATTATCGGCACGAAGATCCTCGACAGCGTCAACGTGATCGTCGCGCTGACCATCTACACCACCGCGCTGCTGGTGCGTCCGGTGCTCGACGCGCTGGAAGCCGTGCCGCCGCACATCGTCGCGGCCGCCACGGCGATCGGGTATCGCTCGCCGCGCCGGTTCTTCAGCGTCGAACTGCCGCTCGCGGTGCCGGTGCTCGCGGCCGGGGTACGGGTGGCGTCGGTGAGCAACATCAGCCTGGTCAGCGTCGGTGCGCTGATCGGGACCGGGGCGCTCGGCGTGCTGTTCACCGACGGATTCCAGCGCGAGTACTTCTCGCCGATCGTCGTCGGGATCGTGCTGACCATGCTGCTCGCGCTCATCGTCGACCTGCTGCTGGTGTTGCTGCGCAATCTGCTGACGCCTTGGGAGAGAGCAGGCCGCGCGCCGGCCGCGGAGGTGACGGGATGATCGGCGACGTCTTCACCTGGTTCACCACCGCCGCGAACTGGCAGGGCCCGGGCGGCATTCTCGCCCGGCTCGCCGAGCACGTCGGATACATCGTGCTGGCGCTGGTCATCGCGCTGGTGATCGCGATCCCGATCGGACTGTTCGTCGGACACACCGGCCGCGGCGGCGTCGTGCTGGTCGGTGCCGGCAACGCGATCCGCGCCCTGCCGACGCTCGGGCTCGTCACGTTCTTGTTCCTGCTCTTCACCGAAAGCACGACGGCGACCATCATCGGCCTGGTGGTGCTGGCGATCCCGCCGGTGCTGGCCGGGACGTACGCCGGGCTGCAGGCAGCCGAGCACGATGTCGTCGACGCCGCACAGGGCATCGGGATGACCGGCTGGCAACGGCTGTGGCAAGTGGAGGTGCCGATCGCGCTTCCCCTTGTGCTGGGCGGAATCCGCAACGCTGTGCTGCAGCTGATCGCGACCGCCGCGGTCGCCGCGTACGTCGGTCTCGGCGGCCTCGGCCGGTTCCTGCTCGACGGACTGGCCATTTTGGACTACACCGAGGTCGTCGCGGGCGCGATTCTCACCGCGCTGCTGGCGATCGTCGTCGACCTGCTGCTCGCCGCGGCGCAGCGGGCATTGGTGCCCAAGGGAGTTCGGCTGGCCGCGAAGGCGGCTTCCGGCCGGGCAGTGGCTGCGGGAGGAGCGGCGTGAAACGGTGGGGGATCCTGGTGGCCGGGCTGGCGCTGCTGGCGTCGGCGTGCGGAAACCCGCTGTCGGGCGGCGGTGAGGGCGGCAGTACCGGCGACATCATCATCGGCGCGTCCGATGTCGGGGAAAGTTCTTTGCTGGCCCAGATTTATGCCGGGGCACTGCGGAATGTCGGCGCGCACAACGTGACGGTGCGACCGCCGGTCGGCAGTCGCGAGGTCGTGGTGAAAGCGTTGCAGGACAAGTCTTTGTCGGTGGTGCCGGATTACTCCGGCAACCTGCTGCGGTACTTCGACAAGAACACCGCGGCGACCACTTCGGAAGATGTCTACGCGCAGCTCAAGCAGAAAATCCCGGCCGGGTTCACGGTCCTCGACCAGTCGGCGGCGCAGGACAAGGATTTGCTCGTGGTGGGCAAGGAACTCGCGGCCACCGGGGTGAAAACGTTCTCCGACCTCGGGCCGCACTGCAAGGACCTGGTGATGGGCGGACCGGGGCAGTGGAGCAGCCGATGGAAGGACCGGATCAAGGAGCTGTACGGGTGCGAGTTCAAGGAGATCCGCACCACGGACACCGGCGGCCCGGTGACGGTGGCGGCGCTGAAGTCGGGTGACGTGCAGGTGGCGGACCTGTTCAGCACCTCGGCGACTATCGCGTCGAACGGGTTCGTGCCGTTGGAGGACGACAAGCACATGTTCCCGGCGCAGAACATCGTGCCCTTGGTGGCGAAGGGGACGTTGAACGACGCGGAAACGGCGGCGTTGAACCGGGTTTCGGCGGCGTTGACCACTGAGCAGCTGACTGAGCTGAACGTGCAGTACACGGATGAGAAGCGCAATGCGAAGGACATCGCTGAGGAGTTTTTGCAGCGGAACGGGTTGAAGTCGTGAGTGGTGATGCCGGTTAGAACCC
>NZ_JBSHAM010000200.1:0-5076 GCF_053611505.1 Amycolatopsis sp. NPDC054798
AATCAGATTCCCTCAAGGAGCCCTTCACGGACGCCGGGCTCAGCTTTCGCGGTCGATGTTCAGCGCGGAGAACGTCTGTGCCACCGGCATCAGCTCGATGACGTTGATGTTCACGTGCTTCGGCTGGGCACTCGCCCAGAACACCGACTCGGCGACGTCGTCCGCGGTCAGCGGCGTGGTCCCGGCGTAGACGCCGTCCGCCTTGGCCTGGTCGCCGCCGAACCGGACGGTCGAGAATTCGGTGCCGCCGACCAGCCCCGGCTCGATGTTCGTCACGCGGACGCCG
The DNA here is from genome assembly GCF_053611505.1 of Amycolatopsis sp. NPDC054798. Lineage (NCBI taxonomy): Bacteria > Bacillati > Actinomycetota > Actinomycetes > Pseudonocardiales > Pseudonocardiaceae > Amycolatopsis > Amycolatopsis sp. NPDC054798. Next base: position 287 of record NZ_JBSHAM010000200.1, read on the forward strand.
GTGCCGCGCAGGTCGGAGCGCAGATTCAGGCTGAACTGGTGGACGAACGCCTTGGTCGCGCCGTAGACGTTCCCGCCGGGGTAGGGGTAGCTGCCCGCGACGGAGCCGATGTTGATCACGTGCCCGGCGCCGCGTTCGACCATCCCGGGCAGCACCGCGCGGGTGAGATGGACGAGACCGGTCACGTTGGTCTCGATCATCTGGTCCCAGTCGTCCAGCTTCGCCTCGTGCGCGGGTTCCAGGCCCTTGGCGAGTCCGGCGTTGTTGACCAGGACGTCGATCTTCGCCCACTCCCCGGGCAGCTCCGAGACGACGTCCGCGACCGCGGCCGCGTCGCGCACGTCGAGCACCAGCGGATGCACCGCGTCGCCCAGTTCGTCCGCGAGCGTCTTCAGCCGGTCGCCGCTGCGGGCCGCGGCGACGACCCGCGCGCCTTCCGAGACGAACCGGCGCGTGATCGCGGCACCGAACCCGGCGCTCGCGCCGGTCACCAATACGGTCTTCATGGAGTGCGTCACCGTTCTTCTGCGAGGTCCGGCCGGACCTGGTCCAGGAAGCGGCCGAACACGTCGTTGAACCCGGCCGCGCGTTCCAGGTTAGGCAGATGCCCCGCGCCGTCGAGCACCACCAGCTCCGAGCCGGCCACGAGCCGGTGCAGCAGCCGCGCGTCGGCGACCGGGGTGAACTCGTCCTCGCTGCCCACGACGACCAGCGTCGGCACGCTGACCTGACGCAGCGAATCGCGGTAGTCCGGCCGCTTCGCCCGAGCCCGCAACGCCGCGGCCGCGCCTGCCGCCGGTGCGTCGCGCATCATCTTCTGGACGTGCGCAGTCACCTCGGGGTTGTTGCGGAGAGTCGCTGCCGACACCATCTTCGGCAACAGCTCGTCGGCGTACGCGGTCATTCCCTCCTCGAGCACCCGATCCGCGGCCTGGTTTCGCGCCGCCTTTCCCTCGTCGGTCTCGGGCTCGGCGAACGTGTCGGCGAGCAGCAGCGCGGCGATCCGGTCCGGGTAGTCCCGGACGGTGTGCATGACGATCTGCCCGCCCATCGACAGCCCGCCCAGCGCGAACCGGTCCAGCCCGAGGTGGTCGGCCAGTCCGATCAGATCCTCGGCGAAGCCGTCGAGCCCGCTGACCGCCGGACCAGTGCTTTCGCCGTATCCGCGCAGGTCGGGGACCACGACCCGGTGCCCGTTCCGCGCGAGGTGCGCGGCCTGCGGACCCCACATGGACCGGTCGAACGGGTGCCCGTGCACGAGAAGCACCGGGATCCCCGGCTGCCGCCCCGAGTCGTCGTAGGCGATCCGGGCTCCGGAGGGGAGAAGGACTGTCTGCATGTCGCCGACGCTAATCGGGGCGATTTCTCAGTGCAATAAGGTGCAATGTAGTCGGAGCAATGTTTTTCAGCGCAGCCTCGCGAAGAACTGCCGGACGTCGCCCGTCCACAGCTCCGGCACCTCCTGCGCCGCGTAATGTCCGCCGCGGTCGTACTCGTTCCACGACACGAGGTTCCGGCGGTGCTCGGCGAACACCCGGATCGACGGCAGATCGCCGGGGAACTGCGCGACCCCGAGCGGCACCGGGTTGCAGTCCTCGGCGGGCGTTTCCCGGGCTTCGTCGGCGTAGATCCGGATCGCCGAACCCGCGGTGCCGGTCAGCCAGTGGATCGTGACGTGGGCGAGGATCCCGTCGGCGTCGAGGCCGTGGTCGTGCATCGCCTGCGCGTTCCAGCCGAGCAGCCCGGCGGGGGAGTCGGACAGCGCGTGCGCGAGAGTCTGCGGCTGCTGCGCCTGGACGACGCCGTACGAGGCTTCGTCGGCGAAGTAACGGTGGAACGCGTCCCACGCGGCTTTGTCCTTGGCGGACAGTCCGGCAATCCACTGTGGATCGTCGTCCGGCGGCGGATCCCAGGTCTGCGTCACGTGCGCGCCGATCACCTGCTCCGGCGCCACGCGACCGACCTCCGGCGCGATCCCCGAACCCCAGTCGTTGCCCGCCGTCCCGTACCGCTCGTACCCGAGCCGGCGCATCAACTCCGCCCACGCCCGCGCGATCCGCTGCGGACCCCAGCCGGTGTCGGCCGTCGGCCCGGAAAACCCGAACCCCGGCAGCGACGGCAGCACGACGTCGAACGCGATCGACGGATCGAGCCCGTGCGCCCTCGGATCGCTCAACGGCCCGGCCGCGGCCAGGTACTCCGCCGCCGACCCCGGCCACCCGTGGCTGAGGATCAGCGGAATCGCGTCCGGCTCCGGCGAACGGGCGTGCAGGAAATGGACGTTGCTGCCGTCGAGCGTCGTCGTGAACTGCGGATACTCGTTGAACCGCCGTTCCCAAGCCCGCCAGTCGTAGCGATGGCGCCAGTACTCGGCCAGTTCGCGCACCCGGCCGACGCTGACGCCGTACCCCTGGCTGCCGGCCGGCTCGGGCGCCCATTTCGTCCGATCGAGCCGTTCCCGCAGGTCGGCCAGATCCGCTTCCGGGATCTCGAGCCGGTACGGCCGGATCTCCTCAGTCATTTCCCGCTCCTTCGGCAAGCCGCCGGGCACAGGCGTTGAGATACCGCACCTGACGGATGTTGGTGGCGAGCCCGGCCGCGCGCAGGTACGCGCTCCGGGCCGCTTCGCGGTCGCCCGCCCTTTCCAGAAGATGTGCCTGCGCCGCATAAAACCGCCGGTCGCGGAGGTCCAACGGGGCGAGCAGTTCGAGCCCCGCTGCCGGCCCGTCCGCCATCCCGACCGCGACGGCGTGGCTCACCTTCGCGACCGGACTCGCCGAAACCCTGAGCAGCAGCCGGTAAAGCCCGGCGATCTGCCGCCAGTCGGTCTCCTCCGCAGTGGGTGCCTCGTCATGCACCGCCGCGATCGCCGCCTGCAGCTGGTACGGACCGACCGGCCCCGGTGGCAACGCCGCCGTCACCAGCTCCACGCCGCGCCGGATCGACTCGGCCTTCCACTTCGTCCGGTCCTGCTCGTGCAACGGAACCAGCTCGCCCTGCTCAGTCACCCGCGCCGGCGACCGCGCGTCGGTCAGCAGCATCAACGCGAGCAGTCCCGCGGCCTCGCTGTCCTCCGGAAGCAGCGCGGCCGTCATCTCCGCCAGCCGGATCGCCTCTCTTACCAGGTCACCGCGGCGCACCTCCGGCCCCGACGTCGCCGAGTACCCCTCGGTGAAAATCAGGTACAGGACGTGTAGCACCGCCCCGAGCCGTTCGCTCCGCTCCTCCTCCGGCGGCATCCGGAACGGCACGCCGCTGTCCTGGACGATCCGCTTGGCCCGGGTGATCCGGCGGGTCATCGCGCTCTCGGAAGTGAGGAAGGCCCGCGCGATCTCCGCCGTCGTGAGGCCGCCGACGGCCCGCAGCGTGAGCGCGATCTGCGACGCCGCCGACAACGAAGGATGGCAGCAGAGCATCAGCAGGATCAGCGTGTCGTCCGCGTCGCCTGCCTGCTCGCCGACGTCCTCGCGAGCCGCTCGGACCTCCCGCTCCCGCCGCGCCCGGTCCGCCCGGAGCAGATCGATCAGCTTCCGGCTCGCGACCTGCAGCAGCCATCCGAAGGGCCTCTCCGGGATCCCCGTCTCCGGCCACTGCCGGGAGGCTTTGAGCAAGGCTTCCTGGACCGCGTCCTCGGCCGGGTCGAACCGCCCGTAGCGGCGGACGAGCGCGCCCAGCACCTGCGGGGCGAGGGTGCGCAGGGTTTCGCCGACTGTGGCCGGGACGGAGGGGTCGGTCATCTCTGCCGCCTTGTCGCTCGGGTCTCGTCAGAGTTCGCTCTCCGCCCCCATCACCGGCCGGACCACGACCCCGGCCTCGGACAACCGCCCGGGAGCCCGGAGCAGCCCCGCCGCGATGTCCGTCGCCCGGTCGAAACTGGCGCAGTCGACCATCCAGTACCCGGCGATGACCTCCTCGGTCTCGCCGAACGGCCCGTCGGTGACGACCGGAACCCCGTCCCGCAGGTCGAGGCGGCGGGCCAGCACCGGAGCGGTGAGCCCCTGGGTCTCCACCAGCTCGCCCGATTCGGCGAGCGCCCCGGTGAACCCGGCGAGGAACTCTTCGATCGCCGCTGTCTCCGCCGCGGTGGCCGCGCCGTTCTTGCCGTTCTCGCCGTTCTTGCCGCCGAGGTAGTCGTAGTCCTGCTGGTTGCCGTACGCCAGGATCAGGTACTTCATCGGGTGCTCCCTCTTTGCTCGGTCCGACCGGCGCTGGGCCGCCGGTCGCAGGAAGAACGAAGCTGCCCGCTCGGACCGGACATCGTCGCCGCGGCCATTCGAGTGACCCAGGCCACTCGCAGGCCAACGTAACCGCGACCGGCTTGGCGATCACGCCTTCGTCGACGGGACTGCCGTCGCTCCGCTCCGATCCCGGCTCGCTCCTCGCGGCAAGCCGACATCCAGCGGCGACCTATTGCCTGTCCGGATCGCGCGATGCTGCGTTCGCGCGTTATCGGGGACCGAGTGGTCCCCTCACTCCCCGATAACGCGCGCCGCTCGTTTCTCCGCGATCTCGGCATCCCCGAGCGGATAAGCCACCGGATTCGCTGGGCTCTCCGCGGCCGCCTGCCCGCCGGATCGGCCGCAGCGGGCCTATTCGGGCGGTTGACCTGCGAAGATCGTATTAAGGGACCCCCCTGTTTCGGGCCGTTTCGAGCCGTGTAATCTTCTCTTCGTCGCCAGGGAAACCGGGCGGCCACCGGGACACGAACCAAGCTCTCGCCTCTAGGGTGATTGAGTGGGTGTCCCACCAAAAACTGCTAGGAATGACCGCTTCGGTCAGGCTCGCCCTCA
>NZ_JBSHAM010000201.1:0-5052 GCF_053611505.1 Amycolatopsis sp. NPDC054798
TTGTCAAGGCGGGAAAGATGCCTTGACAAGCACCCGCCGTCCGCGTTTTGGCTTCGTATCGGGGTGCGGGGGAGTGTGGGTGCGTTGGTGGGTTTGGGAGCGCGGGTGCGGTGGGGCAGGTGGGGCGCGGGGTTTGGGTGAGCTGGTGGGTTTGTGTGCGCGGGTGCGGTGGGGCAGGTGGGCGCGGGGCTTGGGTGTGCTGGTGGGTTTGGGAGCGCGGGCTGCGGTGGGACAGGTGGGCGCGCGGGTTGGGTGCCTGGGCCGGTTGGGTGGGCGGGCGGCGGTTTTGGGGTGGGGCTTGCACCCCAATGTGGCATTGGGTGCGTGGGATGCACCCAATGCCACATTGGGGGCAGTGCGGCGGGGCCGGGTGAGGGTGGGCCGTGAAGGGGCCCTTGAGGGAATCCCGGTCCGCGAGGGGGTCCTTGAGGGAATCCAAGTACGTGAGGGTTCCCCTCACGGACCGGTGCGGGTCGTGAGGGGAATCCTCAAGGAATCAGGGGCCGTGAAGGTTCCCCTCACGGACTGCGGACGAAACGACCGAGTCGAGGGAATCAGTCCGTCTCGGGTGTTTTGTCCAGGCGGATCTCGTCGTCCTTCGCGCGCTGGGCTGCTTCGCGCATTTCGATCATGTCCGTGAACCAGTCGCCGGTTTCGCGGGCTATGTCGCGGACTGCGCCGGTGATGATGGTGGCGATGTTGCCGATGTGGGTGGCTGCGGATTCCGTCAGCTCCTGCACGGTGTCCTTGCCACTTTCGAATGGGCCGACCATGGGCTTCCTCAGGCTGCTCGGAGTTGCCGTTCCGGGTCCACGGTAGCGGCCGGGCCCGGTTTTCCGGGGAGGGCCAGCCGCACGATTTTCTTCGCTACCGACCACAGCTGCTTGCGCAGGGGGCCGGTGTTGTAGGGCAGGCCGTAGCGTTCGCAGATTTCGCGCACCTCTCCGGCGATCTGCGGGTAGCGGCGCGCGGGCAGGTCCGGGAACAGGTGGTGTTCGATCTGGTGCGACAGGTTCCCCGACAGGATGTGGAACAGCGGGCCGCCGGTGATGTTCGCGGAGCCGAGGATCTGGCGCAGGTACCACTGGCCGCGCGTCTCGTTCTCCGTCTCCTCCTCGGTGAAGCTCTCGACGTCCGCGGGGAAGTGGCCGCAGAAGATGATCGAGAACGCCCACAGGTTGCGGACCAGGTTGGCGCTCGCGTTGCCCAGCAGCGTCAACGGCGCGAGCGGGCCGGTGAGCAGCGGGAACAGCACGTAGTCCTTGCCGATCTGGCGCGAGGCCTTGCGGACGATCCGGCGCAGCACCGGCACGTTCTCCGCCCAGGTCCGCTCGCCCTTCACGACCCGCTCGACCTCGAGGTCGTGCAGCATCACGCCCCATTGGAACAGCAGCGCGAGCAGCGTCGCGTACACCGGGTTGCCCAGGTAGTACGGGTGCCACTTCTGCGCCGGGTCCATCCGCAGGATTCCGTAGCCGACGTCGCGGTCCTTGTCGACGATGTTGGTGTAGGTGTGGTGGATGTAATTGTGCGAGTGCCGCCAGTTCTCCGCCGGCGCGACGGTGTCCCATTCGAACCGCTGCGAGCTCAGCTCCGGGATGCGCGTCCAGTCGTACTGGCCGTGCATCACGTTGTGGCCGATCTCCATGTTGTCCAGGATTTTCGCCGCGGACAGCGCCGCGACGCCGGCCAGCCACGCGGGCGGCAGGAAACCGGCGAACAGCAGGCCGCGGCCGGTCACCTCCAGTGCGCGCTGGGTTTTGATGATTTTGCGGATGTATTCGAGGTCTTCCTCGCCGAGGTCGTCGACGATCCGCTGGCGCAGCGCGTCGAGTTCGCGGCCGAATTCCTCGACCTGTGCGGGGGTCAAGCGGTCCTGCAGACCGGTCATGATGCTTCCTCCGGTGGTCAGGCGTCGATTTCGACGTCCCCGACGGGGACGCTGACGCAGAGCTGGATTTCTTCGTTCTCCTCGCCGGAGACCTCGCCGGTGCGGGCGTTGCGGACGCGTCCGGCGGTTTTGAGCTGCGTGCAGGAGAAGCAGATGCCCATCCGGCACCCGTGCTCCGGCGTCAGGCCCGCGTCCTCGGCCTGTTCGAGCAGCGGCTTGCCGGAGTTGTCGCACTCGCGGCCGCTGCGGGCGAAGCGCACCCGGCCCTCGGCGGCCGCGGTGTCGAAGGTCAACGGCGCTGCCGTGAACTCTTCGGTGTGCAGTTGTGCACTCAACCCTTCGGTTTCGAAGAGTTCGCGCGCGGCGTTCATCAGCGGAGCCGGGCCGCACAGGAACGTCTCGGCCTCGCGGAACCACGGCGCGGCCTTCTCCAGATGCTTGAGGGAGAACAGGCCGTGCAGGTCGCCGCCGCGACGCGCGTGGGTGTGCGCGTGGACCACGCGGAACGCCGGGTGCCGGGCGGCGAGTTCGGCCAGTTCGGCGCGGTAGAGCGCGTCCTCGGGGGTGTTCGAGTAGTGCAGGAACACGATCTCGCCGGGGTGTCCCTCGGCGACGAGCGTGCGGGCCATCGCGAGCACCGGCGTGATCCCGCTGCCGCCGCTCATCAGCACGATCCGGTCCGGGCGCGGCGACGGCAGGGTGAATTCGCCGTCCGCGGGCGAAAGCCCGACCACCGCGCCGACAGCGGTGTCCTGAAGATGCCGCGACACCAGCCCCTTCGGGTCGGCCTTCACGGTGAACTCCAGGTCGTCGCTGCCCTGTGCGCCGCACGGCGAGTAGCAGCGGGTCCGGCGCACGCCGTCGATCTCCACCTGCATCCGCACGTACTGCCCGGCGCGGAAGCCCTGCCACGCCCGGCTCGGCCGCACGGTGAAGGTGACGGTGTCCGGCGTCTGATGCCGCACGGCGGTGACGCGGCCGCGGATCTCGCGCCGCACCAGCATCGGGTCGACCAGTTCGAGGTACCGGTCCGCGCCGTGCGGGGTGAGCAGCGCCTCGGCGAGCGAGACGAGCCCGCGCACGCGGCGCGGGAGCAGTGCGGTCATCACCCCTCCAGAAGTTTGAGTGCACAGTCGTACACTGACTAGTGTGGGGGCAAGGCCCCGGGGCCTGTCAACGCGGAAGCGAGGTGATGTGACGTGGGCCATGCGACGATCGCCAGTACGCTGCTCGACGTGTCCGCAGCCGAGGAGCCGGCCGGCCCGGTGAGCCGGCAGGAGCGCAAACAGCGCACCCGTCAGGCGCTGCTCGACGCGGCGCTCGACCTGCTCGCCGACCGGAGTTTCGCCAGCCTTTCGCTGCGCGAGGTCGCGAAGGGCGCGGGCATCGTGCCGACGGCGTTCTACCGGCATTTCTCGTCGATGGAAGAGCTGGGAGTCGCGCTGGTCGAGGAGACCACGCGCACGCTTCGCGGCATGCTTCGCGGCGCGCGTACCGAGCAGAACGGCTACGGCGGCATGATCCGGGCTTCGGTGCGCACGCTGCACCGGCACGTCCGCGAGCACGAGGACCATTTCCGGTTCGTCACGCGCGAGCGCTACGCCGGAGCGGGCGCGGTGTCCCGTGCGATCGCGGTCGAGATGCGGATGTTCTCCAGCGACCTGGCGCTGGACCTGGCGCGGTTCGATCCGCTGCGCACCTGGCCCACCGACGACCTGCACCTGCTGGCCGACCTCATCGTCACCGCGATGCTCGGCACGGTCGCCGAACTGCTGGAAATCCGCCCCGGCGACACCGCCGCGGACGAGCGCACCTTGGTCGCGGCGGAGAAACGGCTCCGGATGATCCTGCTCGGGGTGCCGCACTGGCAGCCTTAGCGCCATGGCCTTCCTGCAGCTGACCGCGATCATCGTCGACGACTACGACGAGGCGATCGACTTCTTCACCCGCGCGCTGGGTTTCGACCTGGCCGAGGATTCACCGTCGCTCACCAACGACGGCCGCCCCAAGCGGTGGGTGGTCGTCCGCCCGCCCGGCGGCGAAACCGGCATCCTGCTCGCCAAGGCCGACGGCGACCGGCAATCCCGCGCGGTCGGCGACCAGCACGCCGGCCGCGTCGGATTTTTCCTGCGCGCGGACGACTTCGACGCCAGCTATCAGCGGATGCGCGACGCCGGGGTGGAGTTCCTCGGCGAACCGCGGACCGAACCGTACGGCCGGGTCGTCGTGTTCCGCGACATCGCGGGCAACCGCTGGGACCTGCTCGGCCCGGCCGCGTCCTGACCCTGCTCTACGATCCCGAAGTCCAATTGATCGTGGAGGAACGCTATGCCGAGCGGGTCGGAAGTCCGAGCCGAATTCACCGACCCAGCACACAACCTGGCGTTCGACGAGGCACTGCTGCGCGAGGGTCCGACCGAGCCGGTGGTGTGGCTGTGGCGGAACCCGGTGTGCGTCGTGGTCGGGCGCGGCCAGCGAATCGCCCGCGAAGTCCGCGTCGACGAATGCGCTCGTGACGGCGTCCCCGTGCTGCGCCGAGCCAGCGGCGGCGGCACGGTGTTCCACGACCCGGGCAATCTCAACGTGACGCTCGTGCTTCCCGGCCCCGCGCCCCGCCCGCTGGAAATGCTCGGCCTGGTGATGTCCGCCGCAGTGGAAAAACTGGGCCTCCCGGCCAGGATCGGCGACCGCGGCATCTTCGTCGGCGACGCGAAACTGTGCGGCTTCGCGGTCTTCCGGACCAAAGACGTGCTGCTGGCGCATTCGACGCTCCTGGTCGACACCGACGCCGCCCGCGTTGGCGCGTATCTCACCGGCCCGCCGCCGGACCCGAAACCGCTGGATTCGCACCGGAGCAAGGTGGCGTCACTGGTCGACCACGGAGTGCGGCTGCCGCTGACCGAAGTGGAAGACACCGTGCGCGCAGCCGCGGCGGGACTGCTCGGTCCGCTCCCGCCGCGCGAACCGACCGCGGCGGAGCTGGAGCGGCAAAGGGCATTGCTGTGGAGCCGCTACGAATACCCGGATTGGCACGCCGAAGGACGCCAGCGTTCTTGATTCGGGTCGTCCCCGGCCGAGATGCCGTGATGGGCTCCTTGAGGGAATCAGATTCCCTCAAGGAGCCCTTCACGGAACGGGATCAGCTGCCGGAGGAGGAGAAC
>NZ_JBSHAM010000202.1:0-4064 GCF_053611505.1 Amycolatopsis sp. NPDC054798
AGGGCGGCCCGTCCGATGCCTGCGGGTAGGCCGCTGGAGCCTGCCGGCGACGGCAGGCCGAGATGGATGACCGTCGCCCGGTCCGCCGCGAGGCGTCCCGGGAACAGGATCCGGCTTACATGCCAGCTCGTCCGCCATCGACTGCCCCGGTCCGCGGACCGGAGGCACACCGCAGCCGCTCCCGGCCATGCCGCGAGCCGCGGTCAGAATCCCGACGCGGCGTGGGAAACTGCTGCCCATACCCCGGCGACGGGGGTGAATACGCCGTATTCACCCCCAGCTGGTCGTCGGCAGGTGAATACGGCGTATTCACCCCACCTCCGAAGTACCGAACGGGAAAGCATACGGAGACTCACATGGCAAAGCTCTATGTTGTCGCCAACCAGAAAGGCGGCGTCGGAAAGACGACCGTCACCGTGCAGCTCGCCGCCACCACGGCGGAGAGCCTGCCCCCGCAGGTCGACCCCGACATCGAAGCCCAGCTCAAGGCCCTCAACCTCAGCGCCCCCGGTGCCGACGATCGCCTCACGCACCTGCTCGACCAGTACCGAGCGCAGGTGCTGGCCGTGTCCACCGACCCCCAGCAGTCGCTCATGGACTGGCTGAAGCAGGTTGAGAAGACGCTGCGCGCGGAGAAACGGCCCATCCCCATCGACTACGCCCAGGAACACCGCAACCCGAAGGTCCTGGCCAAGCTCAAGACCGCCAAGCAGTACCGGCGCATCTTCGTCGACTCCCCCGGCTGGCTGCCCGAAGAGGAAGACGGTCCGGACGAACCGGTCGGCCGGAACATTTTGAGGTCGACGCTGGAACACGCCGACCTCGCGATCGTGCCCCTGGAGCCGGAAGACCTGGCGTTTAAACCAGCTCTCCGGACCGTCAAAGAGATCATCGAGCCCACAGGCCTGCCTTATCTCGTCGTGATCAACAACTGGGACCCGCGCGACGGCAAAGAGGACCTGAACGACACCAGGGAACGGGTGCTGAAAGCCGGGATGCCGCTGGCCAACACCGTCGTCCGCCGATACAAGATCCACACGTCCGCGTCGAAGGCGGGCCGCTTGTGCACGACCTTCCCCAACAACCGGGTCGCACGCGAAGCCCGCACCGACTTCCTGCAGCTGGGGATGGAAATCGCCGTGAACGGGGGCGAGTGATGGGGCGGGTAGTCCTCACCGACGACGACGACGAACTGACGACGGTCGCCGTCAACGAGCGGATTCTGCCGCTCGGCGACATGCAGCCCAACCCGGAAAACCCGCGCCCGACCACGCAACAGACGGACGAAACCGCCGCGAGCCTGGTCGAACACGGGCAGCTGCACAACGTCAACGTGATGTCGTTGACCGTGTTCATCAGCCGGAAGCCGCACCTGGTCGACAAGCTCACCGACCAGCCGTTCGTGGTGCTCAACGGCAACCTGCGTCTCGCAGGCGCAGCCCAACTCGGGCTTCCGGGACTGCGGTACGAGCTGCACGACGAGTGGACCGAGAACCAGATTGACGAAGCGGTCATCGCGGAGAACGAACACCGCAAGGCCATGAACCCGCTGTTGCTGGGCCGGCACCTCAAGCGCATGCTCCCCCGCTACAACAACTCGGAGCGGGAACTGGCGAGGGCTCTGAAAAAGGCACCGGCCTGGGTGAACCACCGCATCGCGTTGACCAGGCTGGCGGAGCCGCTGCAGGACGCCATCGAAGCCGACCGGATCGGCTGGACGATCGCGCGCGAGTGCCCGCGGCTGCATCCGGAACTGCAAGAGCGGCTCGCCGCCGGCGAGCTTGCCGAGGACGTCGCGCGGCAGTGGCTGGTGGTCGACCGCCTGAGCAAAGCCGACCAGCTGGAGCGCTGGACCGCGATGACCGCAGTTGGCACCGGGGTGAATACGCCGTATTCACCCCACCACGAGAACGAGTCGGCCCCGGCCGGTGCCGACGCCGCGGAACAGACACCGGTCGCCCGGCCCAAGACGCCAGCCAAAACAGGCACGGCGAAGCGGGCGCAGCCGGGCCTGGTCATTCGCGTACCGGAACGCACCCCCGAGGCTGTGGCAACCGCCCTGCGCGGCCACCTGACCGAGGACGAACTCAACTCCGTGGTCGAACTGCTGATGTAGACAACGACTGATCTGCAAGTTCGACGGCCGGCACCCACTCGGGTGCCGGCCTTTTTACTGCTCTTCGGGGAACAGCTGCTGGCGAAGGGACGTGACCAGAAGGTGTTCAGGGACTGTTGGTCCCCGCTCCGCGTGCGGTCGAGGCAGTGCCGTTCAAGGTGACCGTCTTCGTGTGCTGTGGGTAATACCCATTTGCCCACAACCGGCGTAAGCTGGTGGCCTGAGTACGCAGCATTCGCCCGCACAGGAGGGCACCATGACCACGATTGAGGGTTTCCAGCCCGTTACCGAAGTCACCGCGGATGGCCGCGGACGCGTTGCCGTGGGTAAGGCCGGCGCGCACGCCGACGAGCGCTACGCGGTGTCCGCGAACGCCGAGGGCGCGATCTTGCTGACCCCGCTGGCCAGCATCCCCAAGCGTGAGTTGCTCGTGTGGGAGAACGACGAGCTGCGCGCGAGCCTGTTCCGCGGCCTGGCCGAGGCGGCCGAGGGCAAGGCCAGCGAGCTGGACTGGGTCACCGCCGATGTCGACCTTGACGAGGACACCGACGACGAGTGAGCGCGCCACCGTTCCGGCTGCTCTACACGTCGGAAACCAAAACAGTTCTGCGCGACCTCCGGGCGAAGGCCCAGTACGCCCAGAAGCTCAAAAAGGTGCGCAAGGCGCTGAAACGGCTCGAACAGGCAGGACCGTCGTACCCCGGCCTCAACACCCACCCGATGCAGTCCGTGCCCGGACCCGACGGCAAGACGCTGTTCCAGTCCTACGTCGAAAACCGCACCCCTGGTGCGTGGCGCATCTGGTGGATCTACGGCCCCGGTGAGGACGAGATCACGATCATCACCTTGGGACCGCACCCAGATTGATCCGCCGTCGTCCTTGGGACGCGCCGGATAGAAGGAAGGTCATCTACTTGCTGAACACCCAGACCAGCGGACTCGGAACCAATGCGAGTGACTGATATCGAGGTGTGGTGCCGCGCGAATCCGTACGACTCAGGTCGGCGACGGCTGTGGGCAGCTCCTGCTGCAGCCGCGTGGTTGGTCGAAGCAGCCGCGGTCGGAGTCGATGCCGAACCGCTGCCGGACGACCTGCCTGACCTGGATCGGTACGCCGGCCTCGTCCAGGTAGACGGTCGCCGCTATCTGCTCGCGGTCAGTTTGGACGACTCCACCGAGATGACAGTGCGCGCAGTGTCGGAAGATGAGGTGTTCAGGTCAATCCGTGCACGACAACACGGCCTCGACACGCGGCGTTTCGGCGATGAGCCGCCGTTCTAGTCCTGGGGTTAATGCTGGTGCGGCGAGAACGTCGCGTTTTGAGTCCCCCTCGTGTACGGGCGAGGTGTAACTACGCCGCCTTCGGGGACGTGACAGTTTCCTGATCAGGCCGCCTCTCTGTTCCTTCGTTCTCAATCCTGGCCGGCACCTCCTTTCCGTGGGGGGTGCCGGTCTTTTTTGTGCCCGCCTTCCCGGCCTGTCGTTCCGTGGGGCTGAGTTGGTCTGTGGGGGGTGTTTGTGGGTGGGTTGGTGTGGTTGGGCGGGTGGGTGTGTTGGGTGGTGGTGCGGCGTTCTGGGGGGTGGTTTCGGGGTTGTCGTGTCTTTGCCCTGTTTCCGGGGGGTGAATACGGCGTATTCACCCCCCGGGGCCTTGCTGGCTGGCGGTCGGTGTCTGTCTCGGGGGTGGCGGTGGTGGGGGAGGGACGTGACGTGTGCCTGTTCAGGCGTGTTTGTGGGGTCTTTGTGGGGCGGGTGGGGCGGAGCCCTGGTGTGGCGGGGTGCGGGCTGGTGTCCCGAGGTGGTGTGTGGGGGTCGTCGGCGTGCTGCTTTCGCCGCGGAGCGGGCGGGAGGCGGGGCTGTCCCTTGCCGCGGAGCGGCGGAGTCTGGGTGCCGGCTGGCTGTGTCGGGGGTGTGGGTGTCCTTTGTGGTGGTTCCGGGCGGGGGAGTG
>NZ_JBSHAM010000203.1:0-3960 GCF_053611505.1 Amycolatopsis sp. NPDC054798
CAGGGAAGGCTTCGTATCGGGGTGCAGGGCCGGGTGTGGCTGCGCTGGTGGGTTTGTGTGCGCGGGCTGCGGCGAGGAGGTGGGGCGCGGGGCTTGGGTGCCTTGATGAGTTGGGTTCGCGGGTGGCGATTGGGTGATGGGTGGGGGCTAGCGCCCCAATGTGGCATTGGGTGCGTCTGACGCACCGAACGCCACATTGGGTGCATCTGACGCACCCAATGTGGCATTGGGGCGCACCGGGACGCGGCGGCTGAGCAGCCGTGAAGGGCCCTGGGGAATCCAAGTCCGTGAAGGTTCCCCTCACGATCGGCGTGGGGCGTGAGGGGAACCCTGAAGGAATCAGCGTTTGTGAAGGTTCCCCTGACGGAGCTAGGCGGCCAGCGCGTCCGTCACCCGGAGGGCGGGATTGCTGAACGGAGCGAGCAGGTCCGGATCGACGCCTGCTCGCGCCAGCGCCGCTGCGAGGACGGCTGGACGGGCACGGTCGCCGCCGTCCGCGATCTTCAGCGCCACCGCCGTACCGTCCGGCAACGCGGCCAGCTGCACGGCCTCGAAACCGTCTTTCGCGATGAGCCCGGGTACGGCTTGCATGAGCCGGGTGACGTCGCGTCGGCTTCCCGCCACCAGGTCCGGATGCTGGCGGATCCCGTTGGCCACCAACGACTCTGGCGAACCTTCCGGTGCCGTCGCAATGCGGGAGGCGGCTCGTGCCAACCCCCGCAGGGAGAGCGCGAACAGCGGCGCACCGCAGCCGTCCGTGGCTACTCGCGGCACGGTTTGCCCGGTCAGTTCCTCGACGGTTTCCCGGATCGCGCGCTGCAGCGGATGCGCCGGATCGAGGTACCCGTCGACCTCCCACCCCTGCTCCCGGCAGACGGCCAGCATCGCGGCGTGCTTGCCGGAGCAGTTGTGCGCGAGCCGCGACGGCTGCCGTCCCTCGGCGATCCAGGCGTCTCGTTCGACCGGGTCGTAGGGCAGGTCAGCGGGGTTGCCCAGATCGGTTTCGGCGAAGCCGCCGCTCTTCAGCACGGCGGCGGCCGCGTCGAGGTGCCGGGATTCGCCGGAGTGGCTGGCGGCGGCGATCGCGAAACCGGACGGATCGAGCCGCAGCCCGAGCCGGGCCATCGCGGCGGCCTGCAGCGGTTTCGCGGTCGAACGCGGGTACATCGCGACGTCCGGGTCGCCCGCCTCGAACAGCGTCGAACCGTCCGGGGCGAGCACGACGACCGAACCGTGGTGCATGCCCTCGACCATGCCGTCGCGCAGAAGGTGGACCAGCGGAACATGCCGCGGTTCGCGCTCCTGCGGGGTCACGACGCTTCCGCCTTCTCGAACGCGCTCATGTCGATCCGCTTGCGCACGGCGAACCAGCCGGCCACCAGCGCGACGACGATCACCGGCAGCGCCATCAGCGTGATCCGGCCGGTCTTGTCGAAGCCCATCAGCACGACGACCGCGGCGAGGAACACCAGCGTCGCGATTTCGGTGTAGGGCGAGAACGGCAGCCGGAAGTGCGGCCGGGTCAGCTCTCCGCGCTTGGCCTTCCGCACGAACAGCAGGTGGCTCAGCACGATGATCGCCCAGGTCCCGAGGATGCCGACGGCGGCGAAGTTCAGCACGATCTCGAACGCGTCCTTCGGCACCACGTAATTCAGCCCGACGCCGACGACGCACACCGACGACGTGAGCAGGATCCCGCCATAAGGCACCTGGTTGCGGTTCATCACGCCGGTGAACTTCGGCGCGGACCCGGCCAGCGACATCGAACGCAGGATTCGCCCGGTCGAGTACAGCCCCGAGTTGAGGCTCGACAGCGCGGCGGTCAGCACGACCAGGTTCATGATGCTGTCCGCGTAAGGCACGCCCAGTTTCGCCAGCACCGTCACGAACGGGCTCTGGTCGGCCGAGTAGGCGTCCCACGGCAGCAGCATCGCCAGCAGCACGACCGAGCCGACGTAGAACAGCGCGATCCGCCACATGATCGAGTTGATCGCCTTGGGCACGATCTTCTTCGGGTTCTCCGTTTCGCCGGCCGCGACGCCGACCAGTTCGCACGAGGCGTAGGCGAACACGACGCCCTGCACGATCAGGATCATCGGCACGATGCCCGCCGGGAAAACGCCGCCGTGGTCGGCGATCAGCTGCGGGCCGGGCGCGTGGCCGTCGATCGGATGCTGCGTCACCAGCAGGAAGATGCCGACGAGCAGGAACAGCACCAGCGCGGCGACCTTGACGATCGAGAACCAGAACTCCATCTCGCCGAACAGCTTCACCGACACCAGGTTCAGCGACAGCACGACCGCGAGCGCGATCAGCGCCAGCACCCACTGCGGGATCGGCGTGAAGAACGACCAGAAGTGCGCGTACAGCGCGATCGCGGTGATGTCCGCGATGCCGGTGGTCGACCAGTTGAGGAAGTGCATCCAGCCGGCGACGTACGCGCCCTTCTCGCCCATGAACTCGCGCGCGTAGGACACGAACGCGCCGGACGACGGGCGGTGCAGGATCAGTTCGCCGAGCGAGCGCACCACGAAGAACGCGAAGAGCCCGCACACCGCGTACACGATCGCGAGCGCCGGACCGGCCTGCGCGAGCCGTCCGCCCGCGCCGAGGAACAGGCCGGTGCCGATCGCGCCGCCGATGGCGATCATGTTGATGTGCCGGGATTTCAGCGCCTTGCGGTATCCGGCGTCGCCCGCGTCGGCGGTGTCCGCCTCGGCAGTCGCGGGCAGGGTTTCTTCAGTCACGCGGTGGTACCTGTTTCTGCTTCGCCGGCGCGCGCCGGCCGTACGATCGTGGTCAGGGTCTTCTCGACGTGATCGAGATGCTCGGTCATCGCGGCCGCGGCCGCATCTTCTTCGCCTTCGGCGATCGCCGTGACGATGCGCCGGTGCTCGACGTTGGACTGCGTCCGCCGCCCGCCGAGCTGGTTCAGGAACGCGGACTGGCGGGCCAGCGCGTCACGGATCTCTTCGATCACCTTCGCGAACACCGGATTGCCCGACGCCCGCGCGATCGTCACGTGGAACTGCGAATCGAGCGCCACCCACGCGGCGTCCCCGGTCTCGGCGTCCATCCGGTCGACGAGACAGGCGAGCCGGGCGAGCTGGTCCGCGTCGCGGCGGCGCGCGGCGTAAGCGGCCACCGGGACCTCGACGTGCCTGCGCACTTCGACCAGGTCGCGGGCCGAGTAGTCGCCGAACGTAGGGTTCTCCGGCGGCCCGCTCGCGGTGACGAACGTGCCGCGGCCGGTGCGCGACACGGTCAGCCCGAGCGCCTGCAGCCCGCGCAACGCCTCGCGCACGACCGAGCGGCTGACCTCGAACTCCCTGCTCAGCGCGGCCTCCGACGGCAGCTGGTCGCCGACCGCGTACTCCCCGTGCTCGATGGCGTGCCGCAGATGGGCCAGTACGGCTTCCATCGCGCTGACGCGCCGGGGGAGCGGTCCGGCTGCCCGGCTGTCAGACAGGTTCACGCGACGGATCGTCGGGTCCGGCCCGGCCGCTGTCAAGCGATGCGAGGGCCCCTTGCTCGGCGGTTGTGGCTTGGTTCACGCTCCCGGGTGAGTCTCGGCGGCCCGGCTCCGGGCGGCCCCGGTTTTGTCGGTGCCGGGTGCGACCGTGTCCGGGCCGGCAAGTCAGGGAAGGACCGTGCCGGTGATCATCACCGGGAACGCGCCGGGCCCCGCTCCCGGTGTGTCGGGGCCGGAGCCAGGAGGGTTCGGAGGGAGGATGCAGCCGGAGCGCCCAACGGGAGCGCTCGGAGTGCGGCGGACTAGGGTGGACAGCCCGGGCCCGCCGCGTCGACCGGAGCCGGGAAGCCGTCTGCCTAGGGGAGGTTTTCGCTGGTGTCGAACGATTCTTTCGTCCACCTGCACGTCCACACCGAGTACTCCATGCTGGACGGTGCGGCGAAGATCGGTCCTTTGTTTGCGGAGGCGGCCCGGTTGGGCATGCCCGC
>NZ_JBSHAM010000204.1:0-3726 GCF_053611505.1 Amycolatopsis sp. NPDC054798
CCTTTAGGGAATCTGATTCCCTCAAGGAGCCCTTCACGGACGTTCGGGAGAGCGGGGGCGCGTCACATCACCATGGTTCGGTTGCCGTGCACCAAAACGCGGCCTTCGAGATGCCAGCGAAGGCCGCGGGCGAGCGTCACCTTCTCGATGTCACGGCCCTTGCGCACCAGGTCCGCTACCGAATCGCCGTGGTCGACGCGGATGACGTCCTGTTCGATGATCGGCCCGGCGTCCAGGTCGGCGGTGACGTAGTGGCAGGTCGCGCCGACGAGCTTCACGCCGCGGGTGTGCGCCTGGTGATACGGCTTCGCGCCGATGAACGACGGCAGGAAGCTGTGGTGGATGTTCAGCGCGCGCCCGGCCCACGCCTCGCACAGTTCCGCGGGCAGCACCTGCATGAACCGCGCCAGCACGATCGCGTGCGGGTCGTGCTCGTCGACCAGTTCGCGAACCTTGGCGAACGCGGCCGCTTTGCCCTCGGGGTCGCCCGCCGGGAACGGCACGTGGTGGAACGGGATCCCGTGCGCGCGGGTGATGTCCGCGAGCGAATCGTGGTTGCCGATCACCGCGGCGATGTCGACGTCCAGCTCACCGGAGGCGACCCGGCCCAGCAGGTCGTACAGGCAGTGCCCGGCCTTCGACACCAGCACCACCGCGCGCGGGCGCTCACCGGTGTCGCGCACCTGCCAGCTCGACTCCGCGGACAGCTCGTTCGCCACCTCGCCGAACCGCTCGCGCAATCCGGCGGCGTCGAAGGGCAGCGAGTCGGCGCGCACGACCTGGCGGGTGAAGAACCAGCCCGAGTCGGGGTCGGTGTGGTAGGCCGCCTCGACGATCATTCCGCCGTGGTCGGCGAGGAAGCCCGAGATGCGGGCGATGATGCCGGTGCGGTCGGGGCAGCCGAAGGTGAGCACGTAACGCTGGGGATCTGACACGCGCCCATTCTCACCGGCCGCTGGTCAGGGCGCTGCGAGGGGCTCCAGAAGGGTGGCGTCGCCGACTTTCCGGGCATGGTTCGGGCGGCCCCACAACGCGCGGTAGACGTCGTCGGCCGGGCCGGTGAGGGAGAGGTCCGGGACGCCTTCGCCCAGCGTCGGCGGCTGGCCGGGGTGCAGGAGAACGGTCCAGGCCCGGGTGTCGGTGCTGACCTGGACGATCCCGAAGCGGCCGCTCGGCTGGGCGCGGCGCGGGGTCAGGAAGGCGAGGAACTCGTCGATGCCGTCCTCGGCGAATTCCGTGCGGTACCGGGTGACCGGCGGCGTCGGCAGGGCGCTTTCCGCGTCGAGCCGGTGGATGGCGAACTCGTGCGCGAGCCTGCGGGTCCAGTCGCCGGTGGTGACCGGGCCGCCGCGCGGGAACGGCGACTCCAGCGGGGTGTCCGCCGGGCGGCGCAGGGCTTCGCGGACGGCCATGCGTTCGCCGTCCCAGCGGCCGAGCGTGTCTTCCCAGATAGTGGCGGGCCGCGGCTCAGCTTTCTGCCCGGTGATCGCAGCGACCGTGTACGAGAGCACCGCCGTCAGGTGCGTCATCAGATCCTGCACTGTCCACTCCGGACAGTTCCGGACCGGCGCGGCCGGACCCGCGGCGAGCGTGGCGGCCTTGATCCGGTCGGCGTGGATGTCGATCGCTTCCAGCAGGCGTGGCGCGTCCATGAGCTGACCGTAGCCTGCGCACCCGGACCCGTCGGCCGAACTCGATGAGCACGACCAGCAGCAGCCCGAGCAGGAACGACAGCAGCAGGCCGTACACCGGACGGCCGGCGAAAGCGGCACCTCCGGCGAGCCCGATCAGCGCGCTGTACACCGACCACAGCGTCGCGCCCAAGGCGTCGAGCGGTACGAACCGGCGCAGCGGGTAGCCGAGGCTGCCGTTGGCCAGCGCGCTCGCGACGCGACCGCCGGGCAGGTAGCGCGCGGCGATGATCAGCAGCGGCGCTTGCCTGCGCACCTGGTCGCGAGCCCATTCGTAGCGTTGCCGTCCGGACGGTCCGCGTTGCAGCCAGGCGACGGCGCGCGGCCCGGCGGCGCGGCCCACGGCGTAGCCGAGACAGTCGCCCGCCCACGCACCGGCGGCGGAGACGACGACCAGCAGCGCGAGCGTGCCCGCGTCCGGTCCGATCAGGACGGCGACGGTCACCACGGTCGTTTCGCTCGGCATGAACGGGAGCAGCGCGTCCAGCCCGGCGATCGCGAACACGAGCACCCACAGCCAGGGCGAGCCGAGCGTGCCCCGGATCAGCTCGGTGACGTGTTCCAGCAGTTCCACCCGCTCATCGTCAGCACTGAAGGTCACCACGGGATGACCCAGCGGGGTGCGGGTGGTGAACAGGTGGGTTCAGCGCGGAGCGACGCTTTCCCAGGCCACGGTCAGCTCGCCGAGCCGGCGCCGGTCCGGATTGCCGAAAACCGGCCAGCCGCGGTCGGCGAGCATCGCGACCGCGGCGGTCCAGCGGGCGCGCACGCCGAAGGAGCGGTGCGGGGCGGCCGCCGCCCAGCATTCGTCCAAAGTGGACATCAGAGCGTGCACGCGTTCGCCGGGAACGTTGCGGTGGATGAGGATCTTCGGCAGTCGTTCGGCCACTGTGGACGGACGATCGAGCCCGGCGAGGCGGAGCGACAGGGTCAGCGTGCGCGGGCCGTCCGCCCCGACCGCGACCCAGGCGACCAGCCTGCCGATCTCGTCGCAGGTGCCCTCGACCAGCAGGCCGTCCGGCGGCATCGCGTCGAGCATCAGCTGCCACGCTCCCGGGACCTCGTCCTCGGCGTACTGCCGGAGCACGTTGAACGCGCGCACCAGCACCGGCCGCGTCCCGGCCAGCTCGAAGCCGCCGCGACGGAAGTCGAGCCGGGGCGGATCGGCGGCGGGCTGGGCGGCGGCGACTCGTTCTGGGTCGAGTTCGAGCCCCAGAACCCGGACGTCCGGTCGTACGCGCGCCAGCCAGCGGGCCAGTTCGACCGTCGTGACCGGCGACGCTCCGTAGCCGAGATCGACGACAAGGGGACTTTCGCCCCGCCGCAGCAGCCGAGTGACGGCCGGATCGCTCGCGAGCCACCGGTCGACCCGGCGCAACCGGTTGGGATTGGTGGTGCCCCTGGTCGGGGCTCCCACCGGGGTCAGGCGCGCTCGGCCAGCCACTGCGCGGTGAACTCGTCCTCTTGCCGCAGCAGGTTGACCACCTGCTCGGAGACGAACTCCTCGATCCGACCGCCGAAGAGGGGGATACGGACGACGACCTCGCCGGTGGTGCGGAGCAGGATCTTGCTGTCCTTCGGGGTGAGGTAGGTCGAGGCGCCGATTTCGCCGGGAACGCCGCCGACGCCTACGTCGGAGCGGCCGGCGTACTCGTCGCCGGAGCGCTTCCAGGTCTGGGTGCGGTGGACGATGATGTCGCCCTTGTGCAGGGCGCGGACGGCCTGGGGGAGTTTGGCGGCCTTGATGCCGTGCTGGAGTTCGTAGCGGACGGCGTCGGACTCGGCGGTGTAGGTGAGGAGTTTCGCGTCGTCACCGCCTAGGGCGGCTAGGCGGGCGCGGAGTGCTTCCTCTCCGGCCACTGCGGCGAAGACGTCCGCCAGTGAGCCGTCGAACTCGCCGCGGTGTTCGATCCGGGATCCCATGAAACGGACAGTACCGGGTGGGTGGGGTGGGGGTTGGCGGCTCGTCGCCTGGCGGCGACATTGCAGCCGGTGGGTTGGGGGCACCCCGAAGAGGAGTGTGGTGGCGGTTGGT
>NZ_JBSHAM010000205.1:0-3705 GCF_053611505.1 Amycolatopsis sp. NPDC054798
CTCAAGGAGCCCTTCACGGACCGCTGCCGGGGCCAAGCCGATGCTCCGGTCGCCGGAGCGGTCACGGCGAAACCCCCAAAGTGGCTGCGGCGGGTCGCTTCGGGTGCGGACTGCCCCAAAGTGGCGTTGGGTGCGTGGGACGCAGCCAATGTGGCATTGGGTGCGTCAGATGCACCCAATGCCACATTGGGGCGGTTACCAGAGCCCCCGGGAGCGGGCGAGCCTGCCGACCGTGAGCGCGACCCGCAGCACGAGCGCGTCGCGGGCGTCGGTCGGGTTGCGGCCGGTCAGTTCGGCGGCTTTGCGCAGCCGGTACCGGACCGTGTTCGGGTGCACGAACAGCGTTTGCGCGCAGCGTTCCAGCACCCCGCCACTGTCCAGATAGGTCTCGACGGTGCGCTGCAGCGCAGCCCCGGCTTCCTCCAGCGGCCGGGCCACCAGGTCGACCAGCAGCCGTTCCGCGCCGGGGTCGCCGGAGAGCGCGCGTTCGGGGAGCAGGTCGTCGGAGCGCACCGGACGCGGCGCGGCGGGCCAGCCGACCACCGCGCGCAGCCCGGACAACGCCTCGGCGGCGCTGTGGTGCGCCTCGGCCAGCGTCGGCACGGTCGGGCCGGCCACCACCGGGCCGTCGGCGAACACCGTCGACATCCGGGCGAGGATCTCGCGTTCCTTCGGCCCGCCCTCGGTCGGCCCGCCGATCACGATCACCAGCCGCGAGCCCTGTACCGACAACAACACCGCGCGACCGACGCGTGCGGCGCGGGCGCGGACGTCGAACACCACCGTCGGCGGGTCGTCCGAGGGCGGATTTCCCACCAGCACAGTCGCCGCCGCGGCGGGATCCCAGCCGAGTGCCGCGGCCCGCGACAGGACGGATTCTTCGGCGTCGCCGCGGACGATTCCGTCGACCACGAGAGCTTCGAGCCGGGCGTCCCACGCACCCCGCGCTTCCGCCGCGGCGGCATAGGAATTGGCGGCGGCGAAAGCGATTTCCCGGCCGTAGCGGAGAATTCCTTCGATCAGCGCGGCACGTTCGGCTTCCGAGGCGGCGAATTCGGGAAGCTGTTCTTCGAATACCTCGATTGCGAGCCGCACCATCGCGACGGCCTGGCGCAGGCTGATCCAGCGCGACACTTCGGTCGGCGCGTCGCGGAACGCTTCGGTGGTGAGCTTCAGCGCTTCCTTCGAATCGCGCAGCCACGCGACGAATCCGCTGGCCCCGGTCTGCGTGATCAGCAGCACGCTGGCGCGCTGGTCGGCGGGCAGCCGCGCGAACCAGACCAGGCGGCGTTCCATTTCCGCGACGCTCGCGCTGGCCAGCCGCCCGGAGGCGTGCTCCAGGCTGCGCAGGGTTTTGGCGGACAGCCCGTGGTGTTTGCGCGCGGGGCGTCCTGTGGTGTCGGCCATGTCGGATCCGATCCTACGTGCCGCCCGCGGCCTGCAACTTTAGGCGGATACGACGCCGACCTCAGGTGGTGGGCGCGGCTCCGACGCAGTGCCTAGGATCCCGGGTGGGGTGGCAGGGGATCACCCCGCGCGGAAAAAGAACAGGGGGACGGGCCATGCCAGAGCCCGGACTGGAGATCGACGGGATCTCCAAACGGTACGGCGCCGTGGTGGCGCTGGAGAAAATGACGTTCGACGTGCGGCCGGGGGAGCTTTTCGGATTCGTCGGCAGCAACGGGGCGGGCAAGACGACCACGATGCGGATCGCGCTCGGCGTGCTGAGCGCGGATGCCGGTCAGGTGCGGTATGCGGGCGAGCCGATCACGCACGAGACGCGCAGGCAGATCGGTTACATGCCGGAGGAGCGCGGGCTTTACCCGAGGATGAAGGTCGGCGAGCAGCTGACGTATCTGGCTCGGTTGCACGGGATGCCCGTCGCCGCGGCCAAGGCGTCGAGCGAGCGGTGGACCGAACGCCTGGGCGTGGCCGCGCGCCGCGAGGACGAGGTGCAAAAGCTCAGTCTCGGCAATCAGCAGCGTGTGCAGCTGGCTGCGGCGCTGGTGCACGAGCCGCGGATTCTGGTGTTGGACGAACCGTTTTCCGGGCTGGATCCGGTGGCTGTCGATGTGATGAGCGATGTGTTGAAGGAGAAGGCGGCCGAGGGTGTTCCGGTCGTGTTTTCCAGTCATCAGCTGGATTTGGTGGAGCGGTTGTGCGACCGGATCGGGATTGTCCGGAGTGGACGGATGGAGGCGTCGGGCACGGTGGCGGAGTTGCGTGCGGGCGGGTCGACCCGGCTGCTCGTGGACGCGCCCGAGGCTCCGGAGAACTGGGCGGCCGCGCTGTCCGGCGTGACCGTGATCGGCCGTGAGGGCTCGGTGACCGAGCTGGAACTGGCCGACGGCGCGGACGACCAGGCGGTGTTGCGCGCCGCGCTGGCGACCGGTCCGGTGCGGGAGTTCGCCCGGAAACTGCCGTCGCTGACCGAGTTGTTCCGTTCTGTCGTGTCCGAGCACCAGGAGGCCGCGGCATGACCGGGTCGAACGTTGAGATGAGCCCGCTGTCGGCGGTCGGCCTTGTGGCTGGGCGGGAGATCAGCACGCGGGTCGCTTCCAAGGCCTTCCGCATCACCACGCTGGTGATGATGCTGACCGTCGTCGCGCTGGCGCTGATCTTCAAGTTCTTCAACGGCGGCGGGAGTGCCGACGCGACGGTCGGCTACGTGCCCGCGGCCTCGCAGCTGGCCGAGCCGCTGACCGCGACGGCGAAGTCGATCGGCCAGACCGTCGCGACGCAGCAGGTGCCCGACGAAAAAGCGGGACAGGACAAGCTGCGGGACGGCTCCATCGACGCGCTGCTGGTGCAGGACGCGAAGCGAGTGCACGTCCAGGTGAAGAAAGACCTGGACGCGAAGCTGAAGAACACGTTCACCGTGCTCGAAAGCCAGCTGGCGCTCAACCAGCAGATCGAATCTCTCGGCGGCGATCCGGCGAAGGTGCGCCAGGCGACCGCCGAGGCGGCGATCGACCAGCTGCCGCCGCTCGAGAAGCCCTACGACTACAACGGGCAGCAGCTGGCGCTCGGCATCATCGCGGGCATCCTGATCTACTTCTCGCTGATGCTCAACGGGCAGAGCGTGGCGCAGGGCGTCGTCGAGGAGAAGACGTCGCGGGTGGTCGAACTGCTGCTGTCGACGATCAAACCGTGGCAGCTGATGGCCGGGAAGGTGCTCGGCATCGGCACCGTCGGGCTGATCCAGATTCTGGCGATCGGCGTGGCGGGCGTCGCGGCCGGGCTCGGGTTCGGGGTGCTGACGATCTCGGTGAACGCCGCGGTGGGCACCGTGGCCTGGCTGATCGTCTGGTATCTGCTCGGGTTCTTCATGTATTCGATCGTGTTCGCCGCGCTGGGCGCGCTGGTGTCGCGGCAGGAGGACGTGGCGGGCGCGACGATGCCCGCGCTGATGTTCGTGATCGCCGGGTACGTGGTGGGGATTTCGGTCCTGCCGTCGAATCCGGGCAGCTCGCTGGCCGAGGTGCTGTCGGTGATCCCGGTGTTCGCGCCGACGCTGATGCCGATGCGGCTGGCGATGGGCGGCGTGCCGGTGTGGGAGGCGGTGCTGTCGGTGGGCCTGGTGGTCGCGCTCATCCCGGCGCTGATCTGGCTGGCCGCGCGGATCTACCGCAACGCGGTGATGCGCACCGGCGCGAAGGTGAAGCTGCGGGACGCGTTGCGCGCTGCCTGACAGCGGAGTTCCGG
>NZ_JBSHAM010000206.1:0-3531 GCF_053611505.1 Amycolatopsis sp. NPDC054798
GATCCGGGGCGGCCATCGTCGTTGAAACGAACCTCAGATGAGGCCCAGCTTGCGGACCGCGTCGCGCTCCTCGGCCAGTTCGGCCACGGAGGCGTCGATGCGCGGGCGGGAGAACTCGTCGATCTCCAGGCCCTGGACGATCTCGTACTTGCCGTCCTTCGCGGTGACCGGGAAGGAGGAGATGAGGCCCTCCGGGACGCCGTAGGAGCCGTCGGAGACGACGCCGGCCGAGGTCCAGTCGCCCTCCGGGGTGCCGTTGACCCAGGTGTAGACGTGGTCGATCGCGGCCGACGCAGCGGAGGCGGCCGAGGAGAGGCCGCGGGCCTCGATGATCGCGGCGCCGCGCTTGGCGACGGTCGGGATGAAGGTGTCGGCGAGCCACGCCTGGTCGTTGATGGTCTCGGCGACGTTCTTGCCGTTGACCTCGGCGTGCTGCACCGACGGGTACTGGGTGGCCGAGTGGTTGCCCCAGATCGCGACCTTCTTCAGGTCGGTCACGGCCACGCCGAGCTTCTTGGCCAGCTGGGCCAGCGCGCGGTTGTGGTCGAGGCGGGTCATCGCGGTGAAGCGCTCGGCGGGCACGTCGGGGGCGTGCGACTGGGCGATCAGTGCGTTGGTGTTGGCCGGGTTGCCGACCACCAGCACCTTGATGTCGTCGGCCGCGCCGGCGTTGATCGCCTCGCCCTGGGGCTTGAAGATGCCGCCGTTGGCCTCGAGCAGGTCGCCGCGCTCCATGCCCTTGCTGCGCGGGCGGGCTCCGACCAGCAGGCCGATGTTCGCGCCGGAGAAGGCCTGCTTCGGGTCGTCGAAGATGTCGATGCCGGCCAGCAGCGGGAACGCGCCGTCGTCCAGCTCCATCGCGGTGCCCTCAGCCGCCTTGACCGCCTGGGGGATCTCCAGGAGCCGCAGCTTCACCGGGGTGTCGGCGCCGAGCAGCTGACCGGACGCGATGCGGAACAGCAGCGCGTAGCCGATCTGGCCGGCCGCACCGGTGACGGTGACGTTGACAGGGGCTTGGGTCATTGCGCTTCTCCAGCTTGAGACGACTTTGGCTAGTACCGAGGATGCTAGCCCTACCGGCGGGCGTCGTCCGGGTGCGTCCAGTCACGGTAGCCAGGATCACGTTCGCGGGCCGCGCGCCGGGCGCTCCTGGGGTGCGGGCAGCGGGCTCAGTGCGGTTCGCCGGGGCGGCGACCAGCCTTAAGTCGCGCGCCGAAGGGCGTAACTTGAGATCACGATCTCGTTGCGAGCCCGCGCGGGCTCGGGGTGTCCGGAGCCGTCGAGCTTCGTGCCGGGCGGCGGTGCCGCGGAGATCCGGCGAATCGTTCCGGTAAGTGCGGGTCGGCGCGGCCGTCGGCGGGGTGCGCGAAGTGTCCCGATTGCCCCGGTTTTCGGGGTTATTTTCGGCGGATTATCCGGACCAGGCGGGTCGGGTGGTTCTGAGTGGTGGATTTTTGAATCATTTTTGTTGATTCATCAATTGTCCATTTTAGCTTTTGTCAACGCCCTGTCAACACGTTGCTGTGCGCAGCTAACTAAATACGTTGCTCCATTCAGTGGGACGCGGAGAGTAGCTCTCGCGCTACCCTGTCGAAACCCCCACCCACACCGGAAGTAATGGGAAGGAACCCATGCTTACCACGATGGCCGCTGCTCTTTTGGCGCTTTCTTCGACGATTACGCCGCATTCCTGGCCGCAGAATCCCCCGCCGGACAAAATTATCATCGACGTCGCGACCGTGAACGGGACCGGCTGCCCGCCGGATTCGGCGGCAGTGTCGGTGTCCGCGGACAACACCGCTTTCACTGTCACTTACAGCCAGTACACCGCTCAGGTCGGCGTCGGCTCGCAGCCGACGGACTTCCGCAAGAACTGCCAGATCGGCCTGCGCGTGCACGTCCCGCAGGGGTTCACCTACGGAATCGCCTCGGCGGACTACCGCGGATTCGGCCATCTGGAAAAGGGCGCGTATGGCGTTGAACGCGCGAACTACTATTTCCAGGGAAACTCGCCGACGGCGTTCGTGACGCATCGGCTCGACGGGTTCTACGACAATGACTGGCAGTTCTCGGATTCGACGGATGTCGACGCGATCATCTACGAGCCGTGCGGCCAGGAGCGCAACCTGAACATCAATACGGAATTGCGGGCGTATGCCGGCACTTCCGATCCGCAGAAGACGACGAGTTTCCTGACGATGGACTCGACGGACGGCAGTGTCCAGACGATTTACCACTTCTCCTGGAAGGTCTGCCCGTAAACAGTTGACCGGCCGGACCCGGGTGCGCCGCCTGCGGTGCTCACGGGTCCGGCTGCGTCACGTTGTCCGCGAGGCGGGTCAGCAGGGCGGCCAGGGTCGCGATCTCGTCGTCGGTGAAGCCGCGGCGCATTCGCTTGTCGTGCGCGATGGCGGCGTCGGCGAGGCGGTGGAAGGTCCGTTCGCCGTATTCGGTCAGCTCGACCTGGTGCACGCGCCGGTTTTCCGGGTCGCGGGTGCGGGTGAGCAGGCCCGCGGTTTCCATGCCGTTGAGGTGGTGGGTGAGTGTCGCGCCCTGGATGCCGACGGCGTCGGCGAGTTCGCGCTGGCTCGCGTGCCGGCGGGTTTTGAGCGCGATGAGGATTTGCCACACCGGTTGCGATCCGCCGACCTCGGCCAGCGCGCGGTCGAACGCCTGGCCGGCGGTCTTGGCGGTGCGGGCGAGGAGGACGCCGAGCGGCGGCGTGGCGGGTCGGGGCACGGGGAGACGGTATCGCAGGTTCGTCGAAATCTAATCGTTTGACGTCGAACGATTAGGTATCTAACGTTTGTGATGTCTTACTGATTGGCACTGGAGGGCATCATGGACGCCGCAGAGATCTCTGAACTGGGGAAACGCTGGGCCGCGGCCGAGGTCGCGGGCGATACGGACACGCTGGGCGGCCTGGTCGCCGACGGATTCCGGCTCGTCGGACCGCTCGGGTTCGTGCTCGACCGGGAGCAGTGGCTGGACCGCTACCGGTCCGGCGCGCTGGCGACGCTGCGCCTCGACTGGCGCGAGGTCGAGGCCCGCGCGCACGGCGACACGGCGATCGCGATCGGCGTGCACGACCAGGAAGCGACCCATCAGGGCAACCGCGTCGACGGGACGTTCCGGGCGACGCACGTGCTTGTCCGCGGCGAGGACGGCTGGCGGATCGCGGGCATGCACCTGAGCCCGATGGGCGCGCCGCCGTCGTTCTCGCGCTGATCGCTGGGGTGAATCAATGCGCCGCCCGCCTTCGCCCGCTGATCCGGCGGTGCCAAAGCGCCCCAATGCCGCATTGGGTGCGTCAGATGCACCCAATGCGGCATTGGGGCCGTCCGGTCGCGGGCGGCTGGGCTCGGGTCAGGGGGAGTGCCGCAGGTGCACTGTGTAGTCGGCCGTCGAGATCGAGGTCCGTGAGGGGACCCCTGAGGGAATCTGATTCCCTCAGGGGTAGCCACACAGAAGTTTATATAAACGCAAACACTTAAAATTTGGAGGCGCACCCACCCACCCCGCGCAGAAAAA
>NZ_JBSHAM010000207.1:0-3407 GCF_053611505.1 Amycolatopsis sp. NPDC054798
GCCTTTTCTTTTTTTTATATTACACACCCCTGGGTCTCAAACCTCACCCCCCTCCCGCCCGGCCCCCCCGCCCGGGCCGGGTGGGGGCCCTGGCCGGGGCCCGGGGCGCCCCCCGCGGCGCCGGGACCCACCACGGGCGTGCTCCGGAGGTTTTCGCTCACCGCGCCGAGCGAGGGCCTGCGCCAACCGAAGCCCGCCTGAACCGAGGGCGCTTACCGGCACATCGAGGGGCTGTGCCGGGAAGCGCCTCGGACGATCGGCCGGTGCGCCGGACAGGTGACCGCCACCCTCCCTGGAGTGGCTGGATCCCATCCGGTGCACCGGCTGTTCACTTTTTCGGAGAGAAAACCGCGCTACGTCACCGAAATCCGCTCGGCGGGCACATCCGCGCAGCCGCGCACCGAAGCCGCCGCCGCGCTGACCCGCCGCACCGCTTCCGGCAACTGCTCGCGCGGGAGCCCGAACGGCAGCCGCAGCCAGCGTTCCAATCCGCCGTGTACTCCGAACCTGGAGCCGGGCGCGATTTGCACCCCGTGGTTCGCCGCCGACACCGCCAGCCGCGTGCTCATCGGTTCCGGCAACCGGCACCACACCGACAGTCCGCCGGGCGGCACCGTGAATGTCCACTCTGGACAGTATTTGCGCAGCGCCGCGACGGTGATGTCCCGCTGTTCCCGGAATTCCGTACGGCGGCGGGCGAGCAGGTCGTACCCCTCCGGTTCCAGCAGCGCGGCCAGCACGAGCTGGTCGAACACCGGCGCGCCGAGATCGACCGCGAACCGCGACGACTGCAGCCGGTCCAGCAGATCCGTGGACGCCCGGATCCAGCCCAGCCGCAGCCCGCCCCACTGCGATTTCGCCGCGGAACCGACGCTCAGCACCAAATCCCCGGCGAACGCGGCCAGCGGCGGCGGACCGTCCACCGGATCGCCCTCGTAATCCAGTTCCACCAACGATTCGTCGACGACCACCGGCGTCCGCGACCGGGCGAGGAGACCGCCGAGCCGTTCGCGGCCGGCCGCGTCGAGGCGCAGTCCGGTCGGGTTCTGGAAGTCCACCACGAGGTAGCCGAACCGGGGCGCGGCCTGGCGCAGCGCGGCCTCGATCCCGGGCAGATCCCAGCCGAGCACCGGATCGAGCGCGACCGGCACCGGCAGCGCGTGCGTGGCGCGGACGGCGTCGATCGCGTTCGGGTACGTCGGCTGTTCGAGCAGCACCCGGTCGCCGGGTCCGGTCAGCATTCGCAGGCAGAGCACGAAAGCGGAGTACGCGCCGGACGTCACCAGCACCTGGTCCGGCGTGGTCGGCAGGCCACGCGCGGTGTAGCGCTCGGCGATCCGCTCGCGCAGCCGCGGGAGGCCGCCGGTGAGGTAACCGTTGCCGCTGACGTACTCGACCAGGTCGCGGCGCGCGGTGTCGAACGCGGCCATCAGCCCCGGCACGGCGGGCGGCGCGGCCCGCGCGAGGTCGAGGAGATCGTCGCGGACCGCCTCGGCCTCGTCGCGGCTTCCGACCCCAGCCACCCACGAACCGGCTCCGCGACGGCTGGCGACGAGGCCGTCCGCGCGGAGCCGGTCGAGCGCCGCACCGATGAGAGTGCGGCTGACGCCGAGCGCGTCGGCGAGTTCGCGCTCGGCGGGCAGCCGGGTGCCGACCGGCAACTGCCCGTCGAGCACGTGCAACTCGACCGCCGCGGCGAGGTCGGACGCGCCCTGCCGGGAACCACGCTGCCGCCATTCCCCCAGCAATGTGGCCAATCTGCGTCCCGAGATGCGTCCGCCGAGAGGTTCCATAAGACCAATTATCGCGTATTGGCCATGGCATACCAGGCCAGTGGTCGCCAATAGTGGAGAAGTGGCAGTTACCGACCTCAGTCCCCTCAGCCTTCGCCGGGCCCCCGCGCGCCGGGGTGTCCAGCTGCTCGCCGGCCTAGCGCTCTACGGCGCGAGCATGGCCATGCTCACCCGCGCCCACCTCGGCCTTGACCCGTGGGACGTGCTGCACGAGGGCCTCACCAAGATCACCGGCCTGAGCTTCGGCACGGTCACCGCGATCGCGTCGGTGTTCGTGCTGCTGCTGTGGATTCCGCTACGGCAGCGGCCGGGCATCGGCACCGTCGCGAACGTCGTGGTGATCGCGATGACCGTCGACGCGGTGCGCGCCGTGCTGCCGGATCAGCACGTGCTGGTCTGGCAGATCCTGAT
Organism: Amycolatopsis sp. NPDC054798; assembly: GCF_053611505.1. Classification (NCBI taxonomy): domain Bacteria; kingdom Bacillati; phylum Actinomycetota; class Actinomycetes; order Pseudonocardiales; family Pseudonocardiaceae; genus Amycolatopsis; species Amycolatopsis sp. NPDC054798. Next base: position 2,205 of record NZ_JBSHAM010000207.1, read on the forward strand.
GCTGGCCGGCGGCGTAGTGCTGAACGCACTGGCGACCGCGGTGTACGTCGGCACCCGCCTCGGCCCCGGCCCGCGCGACGGGCTGATGACCGGCCTGCACGCCCGCACCGGCTGGTCCGTCCGGCTGGTCCGGACCGGCATCGAGGTGCTGGTCCTCGCCGCGGGCTGGCTGCTCGGCGGCACCGTCGGCGTCGGAACCGTGCTGTACGCGCTCAGCATCGGCCCGCTGACCCAGGCCCTGCTCCCCCTCGTCACTTGGCGCACCGGGGCGCACCAGCAGGAACAGCATTAGCGGTTGCCGACGGCCTGCCGGACCGCCGGGTAGTCGATACCGCGCGCCGCGAGGAAGTCCGCTACCGGGCCGCGCTGTTTGACCAGCGCGAGCAGCAGATGTTCCTGCCCGAGATGCTTGTCGCCGAGATCATGCGCCTCCCGCACGCTCATCTGCAGCGCGTTCTTCGCGTCCTCGGTGAACGGCAAGTGATTGCGCCGGGTACGCCGACCGGCCTCGGCGAGCGCTCCCGGCCCGTGCGTCTGCTCAATCCGCTCCACGATCTGATCGACGTCGATGCCGAACTCGGTGAGCGCCTCGGCATCGGCGTCACTGATCCCGCCCCGGCGGCGAATCCGGGCAAGCTCAGCGAGAACGTCGTCGCGAGACACCCCCAGGGCCTGCAACAACCGCACCGCCTCGCCGCCCTCGATCCGCGCCAGCCCAGCGAAAACAGCCTGCGCGGAAATCTCGTGCGCCCCCGCCTCGCGCGCCGCCGCCTGCGCTTCGACCACGGCTCTCCGGGCATCGTGAGTGAACTTCTCGAACATCAATGCCTCCCGTACTTCTTGTGTACGGCCTGCCGGCTAACCCCCAGCTCAGCCGCGATGTCCTGCCAAGACCAGCCGTGCATGCGCGCACTGCGCACCTGCACCGCCTCCAACTGCTCCAGCAACCGCCTCAGCGCCGCCACCGCCCGAAGCCCCACCCGGGGATCCCGGTCACCGGCGCGAGCGGCCAAATCCGTCGCTTCCGTCATGATGTCAATCTAGGTTGACACCCACCCGGCTGTCAACCCGAGTTGACACACCCCCTCGCCACCCTCCGCCTCCGACGCACCCAACTCACCAGGCACCCAGCCCCCTCCCTGCACCCCGATACGAAGCCTTCTCTGCGGTTCGGGGGTGCTTGTCAAGGCATCTTTCCCGCCT
>NZ_JBSHAM010000208.1:0-3368 GCF_053611505.1 Amycolatopsis sp. NPDC054798
GATCCTTGTGGGAATCTGATTCCCTCAAGGAGCCCTTCACGGACAGCCGCCAGCCCCTTCCCCTGGCGCGACGGGGGGACTACGCTGGCCACAAAGTAGTACATACTTTAATCACTTCGCGCCGAGGAGGCGACCCATGGCCTACTACCGCAGCGCGGGCAGCATCCCGCCTAAGCGGCACACCCAGCACCGCACGCCCGAAGGCGGGCTCTATTCCGAGGAGCTGATGGGCGAGGAGGGCTTCTCCTCCGACTCTTCGCTGCTGTACCACCGCGGCATCCCGTCCGCGATCGTGGACGCGACGCCGTGGGAACTGCCGGACCAGACGCTCACCGAGAACCGGCCGCTCAAGCCGCTGCACCTCAAGCTGCACATGCTGTTCCCGGGCGAAGAATGGAAGAGCGCGGACGTCGTCAACAACCGCCGGCTCGTGCTCGGCAACGGCGACGTGCGGATCTCCTACGTCGCCGCCGGCGAGGCTTCTCCGTTGTACCGCAACGCGATCGGCGACGAATGCGTGTACGTCGAGTCCGGCGAAGCGGTCGTCGAGACGGTGTTCGGCGCGCTGCCCGCCCGCACCGGCGACTACGTGATCCTCCCCCGCGCCACGACGCACCGCTGGGTGCCGAAGGGCCCGGAACCGTTGCGCGCCTACGTGATCGAGGCGAACTCGCACATCGCACCGCCGAAGCGCTACCTGTCGCGCTACGGCCAGCTGCTGGAGCACGCGCCGTACTGCGAGCGCGACCTGCACGGCCCGGCCGAACCGCTGGTCGTCGAGGGCACCGACGTCGAGGTGCTGGTGAAGCACCGCGGCTCGCGCGGCGTCGTCGGCACGCGCTACGTGTACCCGACGCACCCGTTCGACGTGGTCGGCTGGGACGGCTGCCTGTACCCGTACACGTTCAACATCTCCGATTTCGAGCCCATCACCGGCCGCGTGCACCAGCCGCCGCCCGTGCACCAGGTGTTCGAGGGCAACAACTTCGTCATCTGCAACTTCGTGCCGCGCAAGGTCGATTACCACCCGCTGTCGATCCCGGTGCCGTACTACCATTCCAATGTGGACTCCGACGAGGTGATGTTCTACTGCGGCGGGAACTACGAGGCACGCAAGGGCTCCGGCATCGGCCAGGGCTCGATCAGCCTGCACCCCGGCGGGCACAGCCACGGCCCGCAGCCGGGCGCGGTGGAACGCTCGATCGGCGCGGAGTTCTTCGACGAGCTGGCCGTCATGGTCGACACGTTCCGCCCGCTGGAAATCGGCGAGGGCGGCCACGCGAGCGACGACCCCGGCTACGCCTGGACCTGGGCAGGACGGGGACCGCAGTCGTGACCGAAGCACTGACCCGAGGTCTGCTGGACGACGCGGCGGTCTTCCCGCCCGGCCTCGCCCCGCTGCCGGACGCCGTCGCCGCGCACGACCGGCACACCGCTTCCTCGTACGCCGCGATGGTCGGCCCGCTGGTCGTCGCCGCGTCCGGTTTGGCGGAGCTGGCCGAAGTTGTCGCGGGCCGGGAAACCCCGTTGCCGCTCACCGTGACGCTGCCCGCCGGCCCGGCCGGGATCGCCGACGTGCTCGAGGCCGTCGACGGCCTGCCGGTGTCGGTCGAATCGCTGGAAATCGCGGTGCCGCAAGGAATGACCGTCGCCGAGTTTCTGTCCGCAGTGGACGGTTGCCCGGTCCCGGTCGCCGTGGAAATCCCGCGCGACGAACGCCGGGTTCCGTTGCTGCAAGCGCTTTCCGGCACCCCTCACAAGGCGAAGTTCCGCACCGGCGGCACATCCGCCGAGTATTACCCGGACGAAGCCGAACTCGCCGCCGCGATCCGCGCGACCGTCGAGGCGGGCGTGCCGTTCAAGGCGACCGCGGGACTGCACCACGCGATCCGCAACACCGACCCCACCACGGGTTTCGAACAACACGGATTCCTCAATCTCCTTCTCGCCGCCGAGGCAGTCGACCGCGGTGCCGGAGACGAGGAAGTCGTTGCCCTGCTTGCCGAACGCGACAGCGCTGTGGTCGCCGACCGCGTCCGCGCGCTGGCTCCGGAACGCCTCGCCGCGGCCCGGGCGCGGTTCACTTCGTTCGGCACCTGCAGCATCACCGACCCGCTCACCGAACTGACAGACCTAGGCCTGATCGGAGCCCCCGCATGACCGTGCTCGACATTCCCGCCGGCTCCCCCTTCGGCGTCGAAAACCTGCCGTACGGCATTTTCTCGGCAGACGGCGGCAGTCCCCGGGTGGGCGTGCGCGTGGGCGAGCACGTGCTGGACCTGTCGATCGCCTTGGGCGACGCGGTCTTCGCCGAACCGACGCTCAACGCCTTCATGGCGCAGGGCTACGACCGCTCGGTCGAGGTCCGCGCGCGACTGCAGTCGCTGGTGACCGGCGAAGTGCCCGCCGAAGCGGTGCACGCGGTCGGCGACGTCAAGCTGCACCTGCCCGTCGACGTCGCCGATTACGTGGACTTCTACGCCTCGGAACACCACGCGTCGAACGTCGGCCGGCTGTTCCGCCCGGACGCGGAACCGTTGCTGCCCAACTGGAAACACCTCCCGGTCGGCTACCACGGCCGCTCCGGCACCGTCTACGTGTCCGGCACCGACGTGGTGCGCCCGAGCGGCCAGCGCAAGGGCGAGGACGGTCCGGTGTTCGGCCCGAGCACCCGCCTGGACATCGAGGCGGAACTGGGCTTCATCGTCGGGGCGGGCACTCCCGCCAACACCCCGATCTCGCCAGACGACTTCCCTCGCCACGTTTTCGGCGCGGTCCTGCTGAACGACTGGTCCGCCCGCGACATCCAGGCCTGGGAGTACGTGCCGCTGGGCCCGAACCTGGGCAAGAGCTTCGCCACGTCGATCTCGCCGTGGGTGGTCCCGGTGCTGGCGCTGGCCGACGCCCGGGTCCCGCTGCCCGGCCAGACCTCGCCGGAACCCCTGCCCTACCTGCGGGAAACGTCCCCGTGGGGCTTGGACGTCAACCTGGTCGTGGAGTGGAACGGCCAGGAAGTCGCCCGCCCGCCGTACCGCGAGATGTACTGGTCGCCCGCCCAGATGCTGGCCCACCTGACCGTCAACGGCGCCTCCGCCCGCACCGGCGACCTCTACGGATCCGGCACGATCTCCGGAGCGGAACCGTCCGAACGCGGCTCGTTCCTGGAACTCTCCTGGGGCGGCCGGGACCCCCTGACCGTCAACGGCGAAACCCGGACCTTCCTGCAAGACGGCGACGAGGTCGTCATCACCGGCGCCGCCACCACCAGCAGCGGCGCGAAACTGGGCTTCGGCGAAGTCCGGGGCCGCATCCTCCCCGCTCAGTAGCCCGCCGAAAGTCCGTGAAGGGCTCCTTGAGGGAATCTGATT
>NZ_JBSHAM010000209.1:0-3251 GCF_053611505.1 Amycolatopsis sp. NPDC054798
GTGCTTGTCAAGGCATCTTTCCCGCCTTGACAAGCACCCGCCGTCCGTCATCACAATGGGCTTCGGGGTGCCCCCAACCCATCCGGGGCGCAATGTCGCCGCCAGGCGACGAGCCGCCGCCCCCTCAGGAAGCAGGCAACGCCGCCAACCGAGCCTCAATCCGCGAAATATCAGCCACCGCGGTCTCCCGCCGCACCTTGATCTTCTCGATCACCTGCTCCGGAGCCTTGGCGATAAACGCCTCGTTCCCCAGCTTCCCCTCAGTCTGCGCCAATTCCTTCCGCGCAGCCCCGAGATCCTTCTCCAGCCGCTTCCGCTCCGCAGCCACGTCGATCGTCCCCGACGTATCCAGCTCCACCGTCACGACCCCGCCAGCCAACGCCACCTCCAGCGACGCACTGGCCGAGAACCCGTCCTCCGGCTCGGTAAGCCGCACCAGCGACCGGATCGCACCGGAATGCCCGTCCGGGAACGCCTCCCCCGACAGCCGGGCAGCGACCTTCTGCCCCGGCTTCAACCCCTGATCAGCCCGGAACCGCCGAATCTCGGTGATCAGCTTCTGCACATCCGCCACCCGCGCGTCCGCGACCGGATCCGCATACCCCTCAACCGCCTTCGGCCAAGCAGCGATCACCAGCGACTCGCCCCCGGTCAACGCCGTCCAGAGCTTCTCCGTCACAAACGGAACGAACGGATGCAGCAGCCGCAGCACCGTGTCCAGCACGTGCCCAAGCACCTTCCGCGTAGCCTCGACCCGCGCGGAATCCCCTTGGTACAGCTGAACCTTCGCCAGCTCCAGATACCAGTCGCACAACTCGTTCCACGTGAACTGGTACAGCGCGTTCGCGACCTTGGCGAACTGGAAGTCCTCGAAGAGACCGTCCACTTCGGACACCAACGCCGCGAGCCGCCCGAGAATCCACCGGTCGGACTCCGTCAGCTCGACAGCGTCCGGCAGCGCGCCCTCCGCTGTAGCCCCGTTCATCATCGCGAACTTGCTGGCGTTCCACAGCTTCGTGCAGAAATTCCGCGACCCCGCGGCCCATTCGTCCGCCAGCGCCATGTCCGCCCCCGGGTTCGCCCCGCGAGCGAGCGTGAACCGGGTGGCGTCCGCCCCGTAGGCATCCATCCACTCCAGCGGGTCGATGACGTTGCCGCGAGACTTCGACATCTTCTTGCCATTAGCGTCGCGAATCAGCCCGTGCAGGTACACGTGGTCGAACGGCTGCCGCCCGTCCATCTCCTGCACGCCGAACATCATCATCCGGACCACCCAGAAGAACAGGATGTCGTACCCGGTGGACAGCACGCTGGTCGGATAGAACTTCGCCAGATCAGCGGTCTCGTCCGGCCAGCCCATCGTCGACATCGGCCACAGCCCCGACGAGAACCAGGTGTCGAGCACGTCCGGGTCCTGCGTCCAGCCCTCGCCCGAGGGCGGCTGCTCGTCCGGGCCCACGCACACGACCTCGCCGTCCGGGCCGTACCAGACCGGGATCCGGTGGCCCCACCACAGCTGGCGCGAAATCGTCCAGTCGTGCATGTTGTCGACCCAGTCGAAGTAGCGCTTCTCCAGCTCGGCCGGGTGAATCTTCGTGCGCCCGTCGCGCACCGCGTCGCCGGCGGCCTTGGCCAGGTCGGCGACCTTGACCCACCACTGCAGCGACAGGCGCGGCTCCACGACCGTGTCGCAGCGGGAGCAGTGCCCGACCGCGTGCACGTACGGCCGCTTCTCCGCGACGATCCGGCCCTGCTCGCGCAGCGCGGCGACCACCGCGGGCCGCGCCTCGAACCGGTCGAGGCCCTCGAACGGACCGGGCACGGTGACCTCGGCGCGCTCGTTCATGACGGTCAGCATCGGCAGGTCGTGGCGGCGGCCGATCTCGAAGTCGTTCGGGTCGTGCGCCGGGGTCACCTTGACCGCGCCGGTGCCGAACTCCGGGTCGACGTGCCGGTCCGCGACCACCGGGATCTTCCGCCCGGTCAGCGGCAGTTCGATCTCGGTGCCGACCAGGTGCGCGTAGCGCTCGTCGTCCGGGTGCACGGCCACCGCGGTGTCGCCCAGCATCGTCTCCGCGCGCGTGGTGGCCACGACGATCGAGGCGTCGCCGTCGCCGTAGCGGATCGACACGAGTTCGCCGTCGTCGTCGCTGTGGTCGACCTCGATGTCCGACAGCGCCGTCTGGCAGCGCGGGCACCAGTTGATGATGCGCTCGGCGCGGTAGATCAGGCCGGCGTCGTAGAAGTTCTTGAACACCGTCTGGACGGCCTTGGACAGGTTCTCGTCCATGGTGAAGCGCTCGCGCGACCAGTCGACGCCGTCGCCGAGCCGCTTCATCTGGCCGAGGATCTTGCCGCCGTACTCGGCCTTCCACTCCCAGACGCGCTCGACGAACTTCTCGCGGCCGAGGTCGTGGCGCGACAGGCCCTCGCCGGCCAGCTGGCGCTCGACGACGTTCTGCGTCGCGATGCCCGCGTGGTCCATGCCCGGCAGCCACAGCACCTCGTAGCCCTGCATCCGGCGGCGGCGGCTCATCGCGTCCATCAGGGTGTGGTTGAGCGCGTGCCCCATGTGCAGGCTGCCGGTCACGTTCGGCGGCGGCAGTACGATCGAGAACGGCGGCTTCTCCGACGAGGCGTCGGCCGTGAAGTACCCGGCCGCTACCCAGCGGTCGTACATCGGGGCTTCCTCGGCGGCCGGGTCCCAGGCACCCGGAAGGTCGGTTTTCTGCTGCGGAGCGTTCTCGGTCACAATGGACAAGTCTACGAACCCGCCGCGGCGGGGTTACGCAGGGGGAAAGGCGGTGCGCCGATGACTCGGCCGGAGGATCCGGACGACCGGATGGAAACCCATCCCGACCTCATGGACCCCGAATGGCGCAAGCACGCCCAGCGGGACGCCTGGCTCGGCGCGAAGAAGGACCTGAAGAAGCGGCGCAAGCGCGAACGCCGCGCCGCTCCGGCCCCGGTCTACGGCCGCGGCGGCGCGGTGCCGAGCCGCTGGCCCGGCGTCGCCGCGATCGTCGGCCTGGTGCTGCTGCTCGCCGCCGCGATCGTGGTGCACCAGGTGCAGCCGATCGGAGCGAACGACCGGAAGATGGGGTACATCCTCGGGCTCGGCTCCTCCGCGGAGACCACCAGCCAGACGCTCTAGCCCGAAGTCCGTGAAGGGCTCCGTGCGGGGATCTTAATCCGGCCCGGAGCGCTTCACGGTTTTAGGCGAGGTGGCGGAGGGTGTGCGAAACAGGGTA
>NZ_JBSHAM010000210.1:0-2995 GCF_053611505.1 Amycolatopsis sp. NPDC054798
GGCGCTGGATTTTCGTTTCTCATCGCCCCCCCCCAGGCCCGCGCCCGCGCGGTCAACCACCGCGCGGGCCCGCGCCCCGCCCGCCCCCCCGCCCGCCTGCCGGAAATTCTGCTGCCGCTCAGGCCTTGTTGCCGCAGCCCCAGGCGCTGTAGCCGCCGCGGGCGTCGCGCACCTTCTCGGCGATCGCGATCTGCTGCTCGCGGGTGGCCTTGTCCGCGGTCGGGGCGTACTGCTGGCCGCCGTAGGCGTTCCAGGTCTGCTTGTCGAACTGGAGGCCGCCGTAGTAGCCGTTGCCGGTGTTGATGGACCAGTTGCCGCCCGACTCGCACTGCGCGATGCGGTCCCACGCGCCGGTGTCGCCGATGGCCGGGGCCGGCGGCTTCTTGGTGCCGACCTTGATGATCTTGGCCTTGGCCTCGACGAGGACCTTCTCCGAGACGTGCTCGCGCGAGATCTCTTCGCCGTTTTTCTTCGTGACCTTGTAGGTCACCAGCTTCTTGCCCGGCGTGCCCGGGTCCTCGACGCTCTGCTGGCCCTGCAGCTGCGTCGGGTCGTCGACCTTCTGCACCTCGGGGTCGATGGTCTCTTCCTGGTTGACCATCGAGACGCCCATGCGGCTGACGTGGACCTCGGCACCGCTCTTCAGGCTGACGTCGAGGCCGCCTTCGATCGCGTCGTCCGGGCCGAGGTTCAGCTTCAGGTCGGAAACGAGCTCCTTGGTGGTCACCGCGGTGGTGTCCACCTTGCGGGGGCCGTTGGTGCCGTCGAAAAGCGTGATGTGCTTGAGGGTCTTGACCTGGACGGTCGACCCCTCCAGCGGCAGTTCGCCGGACGACGGCATCGACGTCCACGCGCCCTGCGAAAGCATGCTGCCCATGCCGAGCTGGTTCATGGCCTCGCCGAGAGTGGTCGCCCGGACCCAGGAGGGCCGCGACACGCCGTCCACGACGAGGTTCAGCTGACGGCCGCGCTCGAGCTTGATGACGCCGCCGTCGCCGACCGCCGCCTGCGGCGAGGGCGAAAGCGCGTCGTGCTCGCCGACCGACAGGCCCGCGTCCTCGAGCACCTCGCCGACGGTGCCGCCGTAGCTGTGCACGGTCTGCTGGTGGCCGTCGACGTCGACGGTGATGCTCTTGTTCATCGCGAGCGCCGCCGCGCCGCCACCGCCGACGGTGACCAGCAGCGAAAGCACCGCGCCCTTGAGGAAGCGGCGCTTCCAGGTCTTGGTCGCCTCGCGCAGCCCTTCCTCGACCGCGGCCTTCTTGGCCTGCGGGGAGGCGGTGCGGTCCTGCTCGACCTCGTCCGGGAGGACGAGCGGCGGAAGCATCGTGGTTTCCGCGTTGATGAGCCGGATCAGCTCGTCCACGTCGACGTCGATTTCCGACATGAGCATGTCGGCGTCCGGGCCGAGCGCGGCGAGCACGTCCTGCTCGGTCACGCGGAGCTCGTCGGAGAAGTCAATCTGCCCGTAGGCGGTGTCCTCGAGCTCGCGGTCGAGCACGGCCACCGACTCGGAGGAGGAGAAATACGCCGAACCCGCGTCAAGACGCGAGTCATCCTGCCGACTACCAGTCACCGGGTCGTTCCCTTTCCCAAGACACCGCGCGTCGTTCGCGCGTCGTCCTTCGTTCGCGACGCGCCCTCGGGCGCGCCTCTCAAGTCCGACACCCCCAGCCAGCGCCATCGTCACGGTTCCGAGTCGTACCAACCCCGGTTCCGCTTCCCCGACGTGCACTGACGTGACTGGTGGGCGTATCAGCCGGCTCCGCTGCGCGGTACCGACCGGCACGATCACGGGACAGTAACGGGTGTTGGCAGGTTGCGCAAACACCCCCCGGAGTGTCGTGACTTGCGTCACTCATCAGGTGGACGAATCCGGGGTCTCGAATGTCGCAATCCGTGCAAGCCGTTGTGACACTACGGAATCACGCGGGCAGCTGGTATGCGCGTTCGGCAGTGGTCCGGACCGCTTCGGCCACCTCGTGAACTCCCTCGCCCCGCAACTGGGCGAGGAAGCGGACGGTGTAGGCGGTACAAAACGGCTCGTTCGGCCGCCCACGGTAGGGATGAGGCGTCAGAAACGGTGCGTCCGTCTCCGCGAGGAACTGCCCACGCGGGACGATGCGCGCAGCCTCGTGCAGCCCACGCGCGTTCTTAAAGGTGACCGTGCCCGCGAAGGACAAGATGTAGCCCTTGTCGATACAGCGGCGCGCGATGTGCTCGTCGCCAGAGAAGCAGTGGAAGACGACCGTCTCAGGCGCGCCTTCCTCGTCGAGGATGCGAAGCACGTCCTCATGCGCGTCACGGTCGTGGATCATCAGCGCCTTGCCAAGCCGCTTCGCGAGGTCAATGTGCCAGCGGAACGCCGCCTGCTGCGCATCGTGCGGCGAGTAGTCCCAGTAGTAGTCGAGCCCCGTCTCGCCGACCGCGACCACCCGCTCGCCACGCGCCAGACGCTCCACTTCGGACTGCTCAGCAGACCCGAACTCCTTGGTACGCGTGGGATGAATCGCCACCGCAGCAAAGACCCGCGAATCCCAGGTGGACGCTTCGGAGGCCCATCGAGCAGCTGCGAGATCGTCGGCAACGGTGACGACGCGGGCGACTCCGGCCCGCTCTGCTCGATCGACCATCTCGACAACGTCAGCCGCAGTCTCCGCCCCACACGCGTCCAAATGAGTGTGCGCATCCACCACCGTCACCGGCAACCGATCAGGAACCGGAGGCAGTTCACGCTTCTCGTCACCCATGCCCCCAAGCTACTGCGCGCTGGACCCCGGATGCCGTGAAGGGCTCCACGAACTCAATCGCGACGCACCCAATGTGGCGTTCGGTGCGTCGCATGCACCCAATGCCACATTGGGGCGCTAACCCCGGCCCGAACCACCACCCGCACACGCAACCCGGCCAGGCACCCAAGCCGTGCGCCCCACCCACCGAACCGCAGCCGACACACCCCACCGAGCCCCGCGCAGCCACACCCGGCCCTGCACCC
>NZ_JBSHAM010000211.1:0-2921 GCF_053611505.1 Amycolatopsis sp. NPDC054798
GCGGGAGGGGCCTGCGGCCTGTCCCGCCGCTCCGCCCAAACGTCGGCGCGATCCCGCGTTTCGGTGCCGTTGGGGTGGGGCGGCGGGGGGTGTCCTGAGTGGACGGTGGATTGTTAGCGGGGGCGGTTTGGGCGTTTGGGCATTAGGTCGTAGAGCTTTTTGCGGGCGCCGTTGTCGTTGACGTTGCGGGCTACGGCGACCTCGGAGATGAAGTCTTCGAAGACGAACTCGTCGTCGGCGGGGACCTCGGTGGGGCCGGGGTTTTGGGCCAGGTAGCTGTCCAGGGTTTCGGCGATTTCCCGGAACGAGACTGCTTGGATGGTTTCTGGGGCGAAGGTGGTGACTGGCACGCCGTGTGCGGCGGCTTCGTTCATCACTACGCCTAGCGGCACGTGCGAGAGCATGGGGACGCCGAAGGAGTACATCTCCTGCAGCGCGGCGGCGGCGTAGTGCGAGATGGGGCGGCGGTACAGGCCAGGGACGATGCCGAACCACGAGATGGGGGCGCGGCCCGTCGTCTGCTCCACGTAGCGGACCTGCTCGGACAGCAGGCGCAGGGCGCGAATGCTCGTCTTGTCCGGCTGGACCGGCACCAGGATCCCGTGCGAGGCCGCCAGCGCGTTGTTCGTCAGCACATCCTGCGCGGGCGGGCAGTCGATGATCACGTGGTCGTAGTGCGCGAACTGGATCACCCTCGCCAGCTGCCACCCGGGCACCCGGAACTGGTCCAGCCTCCGGATCAGATCGAACATCCCCGGCGACGTCGGGATCACGTCCAACGCGCCGCCGCGGCCCAGATTGCTGCGCGGATGCGGCACCGCCAGCTGCTCGATCGGGCCCTTCCACAGCTTCGTCAGCGCCTTCGCCAAACTCGGCGCGTCCGCCGGGACCTCGTCCATGCCGAGCATCTCGGTCGTCGCGTGCCCCTGCGGGTCGAGGTCGACGAGCAGCACCCGCCTGCCGCGTTCGGCGAGGGCCGCCGCCGCGCCCACGCTCAGCGAGGTCTTGCCCACCCCGCCCTTCTGGTTGACCACCGAGGTGATCTGCATGCCGGAGCGCTCCCTTGTCGGTCGTTCCGCGAAGGCTATCGGACTTGCCCGCCGCAGCGCGCTCATCCGCCCCCGGCCTGTCGCGGACGCACCAGCAAAGCCTGCGCGCCAGTGCCGACCGGACCCGAACGATCGTGCAGCGTACTGGTCGCGGTGCCGATCCCGTGCGGCCCGACCAGCGTGACCGCGTCCAGCCCGATCCACTCGCCCTCAGGGATCCGGCGCAGATGCACGGTGAGCTCCGAATTGATGAACCACCACTCCGCCGTCGGCAGGAAATGCGACACCCCGTTGCCCGAATCGGCGATCGCGAACAGCCGCTGCAAGCCGGTCGGCTCCTCGCCGTCGACCAGCGGATACCGCTGCCGCCCCCACACCGCGGCCGGACCCGGCGCGGAGATCGCGCCCCGGACCGAACGCCATTCGATCGCGTGCAGATAGCCGCCCTGCCAGTCGTCCGGGAAAGCCGCTTCGCTGCCCGCGTCGGCCGCGGGCAGCAGCGGACCGCCGTCCGTGGCGATGCCGGCGGTGTCCGACGTCGCGATCCGCCACCCCGACGCCCGCGCGACCGTCCGGCCGTTCGCGGCAAGCTCGGACTGGACCAATTCGACCGTCCGGCCCGGCCGCTCGACCCACGACCGCTGCTCCAGCACGCCCACCGGAGCCGGGCCGAGAATCTCGACCGTGACCCGGGCCAGCTGCGCCGGATGCCGCGACTCCAGCCGCTCCAGCCCGCGCACCAGCAGCGCCGACGGCGGACCGAAATGCTGCGCCCCCGGATCCCACGGGCCAACGGTGTGCTCAGTCGCCTCGTACCGCTCCTCGCCGAGCGGGAGGAAAAACGCGTCGCCCATCAGTCGGCCCGGTCCAATACCGTCTCCTCGCCCGGATCCGGCTCCGGCCAGCCCGGATACTCCGGCGGCGTCCCCCCGAACTCCGGGCAATGCGCCTGATGATCGCACCACGAGCACAGCTTTCCCTTGTTCGGCCGGAAATCCCCGGTCTTCCCCGCCTTCAGGATCGCCTGCCAGATCGCTTCCAGCGTCCGCTCGAACCGGACCAGCTCCGCCTCGTCCGGCGTATAGGCCAGCGACTGGCCGTCCGTCAGGTACATCAGCTTCAGCTGCCGCGGGACCACCCCGCGCAACCGCCACAGCACCAACGCGTAGAACTTCATCTGGAACAAGGCTTTCGCCTCGCCGATCTCCCGCGGGGCAGCGCCGGTCTTGTAGTCCACCACCCGGATCTCGCCGGTCGGCGCGACATCCACCCGGTCGATGTACCCGCGCAGCAGCACCCCCGAACCCAGCTCGATCTCCACGTGCAGCTCGCACGCCTCCGGCTCCAGCCGGCGCGGATCCTCCAGCTCGAAATAAGAATCGAGCAGCTTCTCCGCGGAAGCCAGCCACTTGTCCGTCTCGCCCGGTTCGCCGTCCGCGAACAGCTCCGTCCACTCCGGACTCTCCGCGGACAGCTCAGTCCACGTCGGCGCGAGTAGCTCCTTCGCTCTCGGCGCGACCCGCTCAGCCGCGGGCAAGGCGAAAAGCCGCTCCAAAACCGCGTGGACGAGCGTGCCGCGCAGCTGCGCCCGAGTGGGCACCTCCGGCAGCCGATCGACCGCGCGGAAACGGTAGAGCAGCGGGCACTGCTTGAAGTCGCTCGCCCGGGACGGCGACAACGCGGGCCGCCTCCTGGCAGGCGCGTCGGCCCCGGGAGGGGTGGAGACCGTGGCGGTGTCGGACATGGGCAGAGCGTAACGCTGGGGTACGACAATTGTGTTGGCCCCGCCTTCGGCGGGGCGTGCGGGATCGCCTTGAAGTCGGCGTGCCGAGGAGCAACGCGCCCGGCCCGGGGGGCCGTGCACGTTGCACC
>NZ_JBSHAM010000212.1:0-2850 GCF_053611505.1 Amycolatopsis sp. NPDC054798
CCGTGAAGGACTCCTTGAGGGAATCTAATTCCCTCAAGGAGTCCTTCACGGACCGGTACGCAAGGAAGGGCCTGCCAGGAAACCCCGGCAGGCCCTTCCTTTCACCCCTCGGTCACACCAGCAGCAGGAACGCCACTCCGTTCGGCGAGCCGAGGCCCGTCACGTCGTCGTAGCCCTTGGTCGTGTGGATCGTCAGGTTCGGGTAGTCGAGCACCCGCGCGGAGGTCTTCAGCCCAGCCGAGGCGTCGACCCCGTTGGCGAAGTCCACGCGCTGCACCGCTCCGTCGACGTGCTGCACGTCGTGGATCGCCGACGTGCGCGACGTCAGCTGGTACAGCACCGGGTTGATGAACCCGTGGTGGTAGTGGTCGAGGCTGTCGGCCACCGCCATCACGCCCGCGAACACCGGCGACGCCAGGCTCGTGCCGCCGATCCGGTACTGGTCGTAGTAGACGCCGTCCGGGAAGGTCTGCGTCTGGCCGACCAGGAATCCGGTGTTGGGGTCGGCGATCGCGGAGATGTCCGGGACCACGCGGCCCTTCGCGCCGCCGGTCTGGTTCTTCGTGGACAGCGCGTCCGGCACGATTCCCTTCTGGTAGAAGGGCTGGCCGAACAGCCGGCTCGTGCCGCCGCCCGCGCCGCCGTTGAACGCGCCGGGGAACGCCGGGGTGTAGACGCCGTTGGTCAGCGTCGACTTGCCGGTCTCCCACCCGGTTTCGAAGATCCGCTTGCCGTCCTTGCCGACCGCCAGCGAGGTCCCGCCGACCGCGGTCACCCACGGAGCCGAAGCGGAGAAGTCCGGCGACGGCGTGCCCAGCCGCGCGACCTCGTCCCCGTTGTCGCCGGAGGAGAAGTACACGCCGATGCCCTCGAGCACCGCCTGCACCGAGATCTGGTTGAACACTTTGACCTCGGAGGCCGGGATGTCCTCGCCGGTGTTGCCGTAGGAGTTGGAGATGATGTCGGCCTTGTGCCCCGCGACGACGTAGTTCAGCGCGGTGTCCAGCGACAGGTCTTCACAGTCCTGCCCGCCGACGTACAGGATGTCCGCGCCGGGGGCGAGCCCGTGCGCGGCCTCGACGTCGAGGGTTTCCTCGCCGTACCAGCCGGAAGCGTCGCACTGGTCCGGCGGCTCGAGCACCGGGTTCGGCGGGAAGATGTGCTGTTTGAACTGCTTTTGGGTCAGCGGGTGCGCCGGGTCGTTGCGCTTGGCGTACTCCGCCGCGTCGGCGTAGATGGTCGGCGAGGCGAACGCGTCCACGATGGCGATCGTGGTGCCCCGGCCGTCCGCACCGAACTTCGCGACCTGGTCCAGCCCGTACGCCGAACGCAGCTGCGCGGGCGTGTAACCGCACGGCGCGTACGGAAGCTGCTTGCCGTTGTAGGCCGGGTCAGTCGTGTCGGTCTTCTCGCCGTAGTAAGCACTGCACGGTCCCGAATTGCGGAACCCGTTGCTGGGCGGCGCGGTCGACGGGCTGCCCTGCGCCCGGGACTGCTTCTTCGCCGACGAGTCCGCCCCGTCGGTGTGGTCCGGTTTGAACAGGTTCGTCGCCTGGTCGACGCCCACCACGCCGAGCACGTCGTTCGCCAGCGCGGCCGGAACGGACAGGTCCTTGTCCGCCGCGCGCAGCGTCTGCCCCTTGACCTGGTACTTGCCCAGGTTCACCGCGAACGCGCGCTGCACCTGGTCAGCGGTACCGGTCGCCTCGACGTACGCCCGGTTGGACGGCACCTCGCCAATCCGGAATCCGCTTGCGGACAGCCAATTCTTGACGGCCGAGACCGTCTGGTCGCTGGCCGCGAACTGGTCCCGCACCTGATCCGGCGACAGATAATGCCGGTACCCCTGGCTGTTCGGATCGGACACCGACCGCGCGACCGCCTCCGCCGCGCCCTGGTCCTTGAGGTTCAAGTAAACCCGAAAGTCCATAGTGGACGAGCCAGCCGCATCGGCCACCTTGGACTGCGGTTCGGCCCAAACCGGATGCGATTGCGGAATGTCCGCCCGCCCCTGAGCCGACGCCACGGCAGGCGAAGCGGCCAGGCCGCCCACCACCGCCAGCGAAAGAAACATGGTGACGCTTCTACGCACAGCAACTCCCTCGTGTTGCGCGGCCTTCGACCCCGCCTGCCGCCGGAACGAGACTAGGACTGCCCCCGCCCGCCGGGGAAGCGTCCGGCTTCCCCGTGCGGAACCGTTATCTGCTCCCCTCATCGCGACACAAGGGACAAGTGCGACCAAAGTCCGTTTCATCCGCACTGTCCACAGCGGAATGTGCCGAAATCAGAAGTACGCCCGTTTCCCCGCCTCCTCCTCGCAGCACTCCGCTCCCCTCCGCACCACCTACGAAGGTCGCACAATCTCGATCACCGGACGCAGAAACTCACCCATCCGCCCCACCGCGCCCTCACCCCTCCGCCACCGCCACACCCCCACGCGGCATTCGGCTCACCCCACGCACCCAACGCCACATTGGTTGCGTCCCACGCACCCAATGCCACATTCGGTGCGTCCCACGCACCCAATGCCACATTGGTTGCGTCCCACGCACCCAACGCCACATTCGGTGCGTCCCACGCACCCAATGCCACATTGGGGCGCTAGCCCCACCCCCCAAACCGCCACCGCCCCGCCCGGCCGGACCAAGCACCCAACCCACGCACCCACCTGCCCAACCGCAGCCCGCGAACCCACCCCGCCCACACACCCAAACCCCGCGCCCCACCCACTCAACCGCAGCCCGCGCACACAAACCCACCAACGCAGCCACACCCGGCCCTGCACCCCGATACGAAGCCTCCCCTGCGGTGGGGGGGGGGGGTGGGAGGACAAAGTTACAAACAGGGAAA
>NZ_JBSHAM010000213.1:0-2707 GCF_053611505.1 Amycolatopsis sp. NPDC054798
CCTCAGGGGTCCCCTCACGGACTTTTGCGGAGGAAAGAGCCGGCGCTACTTGCGCTCCGCGGCTTCCAGCTCGATCGCCTTGCGCATGGTCGCCCGCGCCCGGCGGCGGTCCCCCGCGATGTCGTAGGCGTACGCCAGCCGGTACCAGGCCCGCCAATCCTCTTGGCTCGCCTCGACTTCCGCGCGGCGCTCGTCGAACCACGCGTCCGCGGCGTCGCGGTCCACGCGGCCGGACGGGCGGCGCGGAAGGTCCGACACGTCCGGCAGGCCGCCCTCGGCGTCGAGCCGCCGCGACAGCCGCTGGATCTGCACGCCGGAGCGCCAGGTCGTCCAGACGATCCAGATTCCCAGCAGCGGCAGCAGAAACACGCCGATGCCGAGCGCGATCCCGGTCGGCGTCCCGGTGCCGAACAAGGCCACGGCCCGGTCCGCCAGCAGGACCAGGTACACCACCAGCGCCGCGGTCATCAACAGCGCGAAATTACGGGCTTTCACAGGTCGAGCACGTTCTCCAGGCCGACCGTCAGGCCGGGACGCGACACCACCGAACGCACGCCGAGCAGCACGCCCGGCATGAACGACGTCCGGTCCAGCGAATCGTGCCGGATGGTCAGGGTTTCGCCCTCGCCGCCGAACAGGATCTCCTCGTGCGCCACCAGGCCCGGCAGGCGGACCGAGTGCACATGGACGTCCTCGACCGAAGCGCCGCGGGCACCGTCCATTTCGGACGTCGTGGCGTCCGGACCGGGAGCGACCCCGGCTTCAGCGCGAGCGGCGGCGATCATCCGCGCGGTGTGCGCGGCGGTGCCGGACGGGGCGTCGGCCTTGCGGTTGTGGTGCAGCTCGATGATCTCGGCCGAGGCGTAGAACTTCGCCGCCTGCGCCGCGAACCGCATCGCCAGCACCGCTCCCAGCGCGAAGTTCGGCGCGATCAGAACGCCCAGCTGCGGCTTGTCCGCCAGCAGCCCGCGCAGTTCGGCCAGCCGCTCCTCGCTGAACCCGGTGGTGCCGACGACCGCGTGCAGATCGTGCGCGATCAGCCAGCGCAAGTTGTCCATCACCGCGTCCGGATGCGTGAAGTCCACGACCACCTGGGCGTTCTCCAGCGCGGCGAAATCGTCGCCCGCGTCCAGCGCGGCCACCAGTTCCTGGTCCGCGGCGCCTTCCACGGCTTTCACCACGGTCGCACCCATGCGGCCGCGCGCGCCCAGCACGCCGACGCGGATCGGGGACTCGGTCATGACGCGATCACCTCGTGCAGATCGTCGGGCAGGTCGTCGGCGTGAGCGTACGGCCCCACCACCGCCGCGGACGACACCCCGCCGGGGCGCCGCAGCAGAGTGCGAGCGAGCGCACACACGTCTTCGGTCGTGACCGCGTCGATCCGCGCGATCGTGTCGTCCACGCCCAGGTACCGGGCGTAGTTCAGTTCGTTCTTGCCGATCCGGGACATCCGCGAGGAGGTGTCCTCCAGTCCCAGCACGAGCCCGCCGCGCAGCTGCCCCTTGGCGCGCGCGACCTCGGCGTCGGACAGCCCGTCCGCGGCGACCGAGTCCAGCACCTCGCGGATCACGCCGGAAACCTCGCCCAGCCGCTCCGGCTGACAGCCCGCGTACACCGACATGTGCCCGAGATCGGCGTAGCTCGCCACCGACGAGTACACCTGGTACGCGAGCCCGCGACGCTCGCGGATCTCCTGGAACAGCCGGGAACTCATGCCGCCGCCGAGCGCCGCGTTGAGCACCGACAGCGTGAACCGGCGCTCGTCGTGCCGCGGCAGCGCTCGGAAACCGAGCATCACGTGCGCCTGCTCGGTGTCGTCCGGGTGCAGCGCCAGCTTCGGCACGGTCTTCAGCCGCGCGCGGCCGGATCGCGGGGCGACCGGCGTCGCGGTGCCGCCGAGACGGTCCTTGAGCGCGCGTTTGACCAGCCGCAGCACCTGCGTGTGCTCGACGTTCCCGGCGACCGCAAGCACCATCCGGGGCAGGGTGTAGCGACGGCGGTAGAAGCCGCGCAGGGCGACCGGCGACATTTCGGTGATGGACTTTTCCGTGCCCAGCACCGGACGGCCCAGGGGGTGCTCGCCGAGGATCGCGCTGACGAATTCCTCGTGCAGCAAGTCTTCCGGGTCGTCGTCGCGCATCGCGATCTCTTCGAGGACGACGCTGCGTTCCATGTCCATGTCGCGGTCGGTGCACTGCGCTTCGAAGACCACGTCGGTGACGAGATCGAGCGCGAGCGGCAGGTCCGCGTCCAGGACCTGGGCGTAGTAGCAGGTGTGTTCTTTGGCGGTGAAGGCGTTGAATTCGCCGCCTACCGCGTCGATCTCCTCCGCGATCTGGGTGGCGTCGCGGTGGGCGGTTCCCTTGAACAGCAGGTGTTCCAGGTAGTGCGCGGCACCGGCGACCGGGGCCGGTTCGTCGCGGGAACCCACGCCGACCCATAAGCCGACTGTCGCGGAGCGGGAGGCCGGGACGTGCTCGGTGATCACCCGCAGGCCGCCGGGGAGGACGCTTCGCTTGACGACCGCACCGTCCGAAGTGGACTCCAGGGTGCGGGTGGTGCCGACGGGCTGCTCGTGCCCGGAAACCTGCCGTGCCAATGAAACCTCTGTGTTTGATTGCGCCGGCTCCGCCGTCGCGGCGGGATCGCCTTGAAGTCGGCGTCTGGAGGGCTAGTGCACCCGGCCCGGGGGGCCGTGCGCACT
>NZ_JBSHAM010000214.1:0-2346 GCF_053611505.1 Amycolatopsis sp. NPDC054798
GTGAAGGGCTCCTTGAGGGAATCTGATTCCCTCAAGGAGCCCTTCACGGACTTTCGCCGGGGCGAACCCTGTTGCGGTGATCAGGGGGAGACGGTGAGCGCCGGGTCGGTGACCACGACGTCGCCCAGCGCCTCGTCGATCGCAGTGAGCAGCTCCGGCTCGAGCTTCACGCCGGCCGCCTTGACGTTGTCGTAGACCTGCTCCGGCCGCGAGGCTCCGATGATCGCCGACGCGACGTTCGGGTTCTGCAGCACCCACGCGACGGCCAGCTGCGCCATCGACAGCCCGGCGTCGGCCGCCAGCGGCTCCAGCTTCGCGACCGCGGTGAGGGTCTTCTCGTCGAGGAAGCGCTTCACCATGTTCGCGCCGCCGTTCTCGTCGGTCGCCCGCGAACCGGCCGGCAGCGGCTGGCCCACCTTGTACTTGCCGGTCAGGACGCCCTGCGCCACCGGCGACCAGACGATCTGGCTCAGGCCCTCGCGCTCGGAAGCGGGCACGACCTGCGCTTCGATGACCCGCCACAGCATCGAGTACTGCGGCTGGTTCGACACGAACGGGATCTTGAGTTCGCGGGCCAGCGCCGCGCCGCGGGCGATCTGCTCGGCGTTCCACTCCGAGACGCCGATGTAGAGCGCCTTGCCCTGGCGGACCAGGTCGGCGAACGCCTGCATCGTCTCTTCCAGCGGCACCGTGCGGTCGAAGCGGTGCGCCTGGTAGAGGTCGACGTAGTCGGTGCCGAGCCGCTTGAGCGACGCGTTCGCCGACTCGAGGATGTGCTTGCGCGAGAGGCCCTTGTCGTTCGGGCCCTTCGGGCCGGTCGGCCAGAAGACCTTGGTGAAGATCTCCAGGCTTTCCCGGCGCTGCCCCTTGAGCCCGCGCCCGAGCACCGATTCCGCGGCGGTGTTGGCGTAGACGTCAGCCGTGTCGAAGGTCGTGATGCCTGCGTCGAGCGCCGCCTTGATGCAGGCCTGCGCCTGGTCCTCCTCGACCTGGGACCCGTGGGTCAGCCAGTTGCCGTAGGAGATCTCACTGATGTTGAGGCCGCTGCGGCCGAGACGTCGAAACTCCATGCCGACAGCGTAAACGTTTCGTTCGCGAGGCTAACGACCTGTGTGCCGCACGGCTCAGTTCGGGATCGGGTCCCCGGCCTTCAGCCGCGGCTTGGGAACCCGCAGCTTGCGGATCTGGCTCGCCCGGACGAAGGCGTACCAGCCGACGCCGCGGAACGCGGTGGCCGGTTCCTTCGGGAAGCGCTCGCGGACCAGCTTCGAGATCTTGCGGCCGTTCACGAAACCCTCGATGGCCATCACCAGCAGCATCGCCATGCAGACCAGGGTGATGTACTGCTGCACCGCCGGCGCGGGCACCAGCAGCGCGAGGAACACCAGGATCGCCAGCGGCATGAACAGGCCGAGGATGTTGCGCCGGGAATCCACCAGGTCGCGCACGTACGCCTTGACCGGGCCCTTGTCGCGCGGCGGCAGGTACTTGTCGTCGCCGGACATCATCCGCTCGCGGCGCAGCCGGGCGGCTTCCTTGCGGTCTTCCTTGCTGACCGGGTTGGCCTTGCGCAGCTCCTTGTTGTGCTTCATCGCCTCGCGCATGGAGGTGGGCGGCGGCGCGACCGGTCCGCGCTTGCGCCCCTCGGCCTCGCGCCGCTTCGGCGTCGCCTTGCCCTTTCCCGGCGTGTACGACTTGCTCGTGACCGTGGAATCGACGTCGGCGGCCTCGGCCGCGGACTCTTCGGCGGCGGGGTCAGTGGTGCTTCGGCGCAGGAACCTCACCTCACCAGGGTATTGCAGGCGTCACGGCGTTGTTCACCAGGTCGTTCCATATGCGACGATGGAGGGGAACAGATCGGGCGAGTCGCGTGTTGTGCCTAGGACACGAGATGTACCCGCAGCGAGTTCGACCTAAGAGGGAGTGCCATGACGACCGCTGAGCAGACCGGTGCGGCCCCGGCCGAGACCGCCGAGGAGACCCACGGCGTGACCTTGACCGACGCCGCGGCCGCCAAGGCGAAGGCGCTGCTCGACCAGGAGGGCCGCGACGACATGCACCTGCGCATCGCCGTGCAGCCCGGCGGCTGTGCTGGCCTGCGCTACCAGCTGTTCTTCGACGAGCGCACGCTCGACGGCGACCTGTTCCGCGACTTCGACGGCCTGCGGGTCGCGGTCGACCGGATGAGCGCGCCCTACGTTTCCGAGGCCGTGATCGACTTCGTCGACACCATCGAGAAGCAGGGCTTCACGATCGATAACCCGAACGCCACGGGTTCCTGCGCCTGCGGCGACAGCTTCCACTGAGCCCAGAGCCAGAAACGGGCCCCGGCGCACACTGTGCGCC
>NZ_JBSHAM010000215.1:0-1845 GCF_053611505.1 Amycolatopsis sp. NPDC054798
GCCCTGCACCCCGATACGAAGCCTCCCCTGCGGTTCGGGGGTGCTTGTCAAGGCATCTTTCCCGCCTTGACAAGCACCCCCGAACCGTCAGCACACTGGGCTTCGGGGTGCCCCCAAACTCACCAAGGCGCAATGTCGCCGCCAGGCGACGAGCCGCCCCCACACAGCCCCCCAGAACACGAGTAAGGGGGCCGACCATCCGGCCGACCCCCTTGCTTACCCGGTCAATCCCAAGACCGCGAAACGCTATCCCCGTGAATCTCCCCTGGATCTCCCCTGGAAAATCCCCAGGTCAGGCGCAGTCGCGGCAGATCAACCGCCCGCCGTTGTCCTCGGCGAGCCGGCTCCGGTGGTGCACCAGGAAGCAGACCGAGCAGGTGAATTCGTCCGCCTGCTTCGGCACGACCTTCACGGTCATGTCTTCCCCGGAGAGCCCGGAAAGGTCCGCGCCGGGAAGTTCGAAGTTCTCCGCGGTCGCGTCCTCGTCGACGTCGACGACGCCGGACTGGTTTTCGTTCCGCCGGGCCTTCAGCTCCTCCAACGAGTCTTCGGCCAGCTCGTCGGCTTCGCTGCGGCGCGGAGCGTCGTAGTCGGTAGCCATGGTGTCCCTCACCCCTGCGATTCAGCGTGTCGTCCTGCCCGGTTCCGGAGGCGCCCGGTACCGGTCGTGCCGCTGGTCAACGTTCCAGCGCCCCTGTTTGTGCCCGGCCTGCGAGTGACCCAGGTCTCAACCTGGTTGACCTCGTCCGGCGGCCGGAGCCCGGGAAGGGTAGCTCACCGCCGGGCGCGCCTCGCACCGAGTCGGACATTGCTGCTCCAGCGTCACCCGGGAGGGGGAACGCGCAGGTGAGACGCCTGTCCTCCGTTCGGGTTGCCCCGGCGTCGCGAAGGTCACCTCGCGGCCGCGTCCGCTTGCTCCCGCGGAGCCGTCCGTGGTGCGATCGCCACGGAGGGGCATTACGCGGAACGGGTGAAGGTGACCCGCGACACCGCGCGCCGCGGTCAGCGCCTAGGCTCACCGGAATATCACGCCGGTGCGTACGCTGGCGGTTACCGCGAGGCGCGGCGGGGTGACCGCGGCCGGTTCTGCGAGGGGAAGGGACGGGGCAGGTGGCGTCGGGGAACGGGGCGGGGAACCGTGGTGCGCGGCCTTATCGCAAGCACCGTCCGCTGCCCGCGTTGATCGTGATCGGCGTGCTCGCGCTCGGCGCGGTGTTCGTCTGGGTCAACGCCGTGGTCGGCCGCGGCGACGTCGACGAAGCGGTGCGCTGCAGTCCCGATCCCAAAGCTCCGCCGGGAGTCACCTACACCTCGGTGCCGCACAACGGCTTGGACGACCGCTCCCCGATGCCGCCGGACAAGGTCGCGCTGAAGGTGCTCAACGCGAGCAGCACGCGCGGGCAGGGCAGCATCGCCACCAACTCGCTGCGCGAGCTCGGCTTCACCGCGATCGGCGATCCCGGCAACGACCCGGCGTACCCGAAGGGCGACGCGCGCTGCCGCGGCCAGATCCGCTACGGCGACAACGGGGCCTCCGCCGCCCGCACGGTCAGCCTGGTGATTCCTTGTGCGGAACTGGTCCACGACACCCGCAAAGACGCCAGCGTCGACCTGGCCACCGGCAAGCTGTTCACCGACATCCTGCCGCGGCCCGAGGCGGTCAAGATCCTGAAGCAGCTCACCGCCTGGTCGCAGGCGCACCAGGGCGGCGGCAGCAGCGAGCAGTCCGCCAGCCCCGGCGCGCCGGTGATCGACCAGACACTGCTGGCCTCGGCCCGCGCCGTCACCTGCTGACCCCTCGTGAGTGCGGGGACCGGGTGGGACCGTGATAGGGGCTCGCGGCCA
>NZ_JBSHAM010000216.1:0-1742 GCF_053611505.1 Amycolatopsis sp. NPDC054798
CTGAAGTCGGCGGACGAGATGCGGGAGTACTGGGATCGGGAGGTTCCGGGGGCGGCGGACAACACGCTGCTGGTCGCGGAGCGGGTCGAGTCGTATGAGGACGTGTACACGCACAAGGACCGGATGCCGGTCTTCGACGTCCCCGAAGGCCACACCGAATCCACCTGGCTGCATCACGAGGTGATGGCAGGGCTAGAGCACCGGCTGCCGGACGGAGTGCCTGCCGAATATCGGGAGCGCGCCGAGTACGAACTCAAAGTCATTGTGGACAAAGGGTTTCCCGGGTACTTCCTCATCACGGCCGATCTGATGACGCATGCGCGCGAGGCAGGCATCCGGGTGGGGCCGGGGCGCGGGTCGGCGGCGGGATCGCTGGTGGCGTACGCGCTCCGCATCACCAACCTCGACCCGATCCGGCACGGTCTGCTGTTCGAGCGGTTCCTGAACCCGGAACGAGTGTCCATGCCGGACATCGACATGGACTTCGACGACCGCCGCCGCGGCGAGATGATCCGCTACGCCACCGAGAAATACGGTTCCGACCGGATCGCGCAGGTCATCACCTTCGGCACCATCAAAACGAAAGCGGCGATCAAGGATTCCGCGCGAGTCCACTTCGGACAGCCGGGGTATTCGATCGCGGACCGGATCTCCAAAGCCTTGCCGCCGCCGGTGGCCGCCAAGGACATTCCGCTGTCCGGCATCGTCGACGCCAAGCACGAGCGTTACGCGGAAGCGGCCGAGGTTCGCACGCTGGTCGAGACCGACGAAGAGTGCAAGACGATCTTCGACACCGCGCGCGGCCTCGAGGGCCTGATCCGCAACGCGGGCGTCCATGCCTGCGCGGTGATCATGTCCAGTGAACCCTTGCTGGACGCGATTCCGTTGTGGCGAAGGGACGACGGTTCGATCATCACCGGCTGGGATTACCCGTCGTGCGAGGCCATCGGCCTGCTGAAGATGGACTTCCTCGGCCTGCGCAACCTCACCGTCATCGGCGACGCGATCGACAACATCAAGGCCAACCGGGGCGAGGACATCGACCTCGACCGGCTGGCTATCGACGACCCCGAGACCTTCGCGCTGCTAGTCCGCGGTGACAGCCTCGGAGTGTTCCAATTGGACGGCGGCGCGATGCGGGACCTGTTGCGCCGCATGCGTCCCACCGGGTTCGAGGACATCGTGGCCGTCAACGCGCTCTACCGGCCGGGCCCGATGGCGATGAACACGCACAACAACTACGCCGACCGCAAGAACAACCGGCAGGCCATCGAACCGATCCATCCGGAACTGGAGGAGCCGCTGCGCGAGATCCTCGCCGAAACGCACGGTCTGGTGGTGTACCAGGAACAGATCATGCAGATCGCGCAGAAGGTCGCCGGATACTCGATGGGGCGCGCGGATGTGCTGCGCCGCGCGATGGGCAAGAAGAAAAAGGAAGTCCTCGAAAAGGAATTCGAGGGCTTCCGCGCCGGGATGATCGGCAACGGGTTCTCCGGCGACGCCGTGCAAGCGTTGTGGGACACGATCCTGCCGTTCGCGGGCTACGCGTTCAACAAGTCGCATGCGGCCGGGTACGCGTTGGTCGGCTACTGGACCGCGTACCTCAAGGCGAATTACACGCCGGAGTACATGGCCGCGCTGCTGACGTCGGTGGGTGACAACAAGGACAAGTCCGCGATCTACCTGTCGGAGTGTCGCCGGCTGGGGATCAAGGTGCTGCCGCCGGATGTGAACGAGTC
>NZ_JBSHAM010000217.1:0-1454 GCF_053611505.1 Amycolatopsis sp. NPDC054798
TCCCTAAGGTCGATGTTGTTCGGGGCGGGTGCCCTGGATGCCCAGGGCGATGGGGTGTGGCTGATGGCGTGTCTGCCGCAAGGTGGCTCGAAGGGAATGGCCGCCCCGTCGTTCTGGACGCCCTGGCCACTGATTGAGATCTGGTTGCGAATCGTCGCTGTTTAGGGACCTGTCGGCGGGGCTGTCCACGGGGTTGACCTGCGACGACAGGAGACGATGGGTGACGGTGCCGAAGCTGGCCTGGGTAGGGATCGACGCGGGCAAGACGAACCACCACGCCTACGCGCTGGACGAGACCGGCAGGCGGTGCTGGTCGCGGAAGGTG
Organism: Amycolatopsis sp. NPDC054798; assembly: GCF_053611505.1. NCBI lineage: Bacteria > Bacillati > Actinomycetota > Actinomycetes > Pseudonocardiales > Pseudonocardiaceae > Amycolatopsis > Amycolatopsis sp. NPDC054798. Next base: position 326 of record NZ_JBSHAM010000217.1, read on the forward strand.
CCCAACGACCAGGCCGCGATCGAGTCGCTGGTCGCCAAGGCGGCGGCCACGGCGACCGAGATCCGCTGGGCGGTGGACCTGACCAGCAACGCAGCCGCGTTGCTGCTGGCTGTGCTGGTCACCGCCGGCCAGCACGTGGTCTACGTGCCCGGCCGGGTGGTCCACCGCATGACCGGGGTGTTCCGCGGCGAGGCTAAAACCGACGCCAAAGACGCGCGGATCATCGCCGAAACCGCGCGGATGCGGACCGACCTGACCGAGATCACCGCCCCGGACGAGCTGGTCGTCGAGCTGACCCGGCTGACTGCCCACCGCGCCGATCTGATGGCCGACTGGGTTCGCGGGGTCAACCGGTTGCGTGATCTGCTGACCAGCATTTTCCCTGCGCTGGAACGGGAATTCGACTACACCACCCGGTCTGCGCTGATCTTGGCAGCCGAGTTCTGCACGCCTGACGAGATCCGATCCGCCGGACCGGACAGCCTGACCCGGCACCTCGCCGAGCAGGGCGCCTGGCGCAAGGGCATCCCGTCCATGGTGAACACCGCGCTGGCCGCCGCCGAGGCCCAGACCGTCCGGCTGCCCGGCGAGACAACAACGGCTGTGCTGGTCAAACGCTTGGCCAGGCAGCTGCTCGACCTCGACCGCGACCTCAAGGACACCGACAAGCTGATCATCGAGCGTTTCCGTGCCCACCCGCAGGCAACGATCATCGAGAGCCTCCCCGGTCTGGGACCGATTCTCGGCGCGGAGTTCCTGGTCGTCACGGGCGGCACGCTCTCCGGGTTCGCTTCCGCCGGCCGGCTGGCCTCCTACGCGGGCCTCGTGCCCGTTCCACAGGACTCCGGCCGGGTCACCGGCAACCTCCGCCGGCCCAAGCGCTACAACCGCAGACTCCGCCGCGTGTTCTACATGGCAGCCCTGTCCAGCCTCCGCGCCGACGGCCCCTCCCGCGCCTTCTACGACAAGAAACGCGGCGAACGACTGATCCACACCCAAGCCCTGCTCGCCCTCGCCCGGCGACTGGTCGACGTGCTCTGGGCCTTGCTGCGCGACGGACGGCGCTTCACCCCGACCGCCCCACAGCCGATCACCTCGGCCGCTTGACACGATCATTGAGATTCCCTTC
>NZ_JBSHAM010000219.1:0-1317 GCF_053611505.1 Amycolatopsis sp. NPDC054798
GAAGCGCGCACCGCGGCCGCCACCTCGCCCGCCGAGAACGGGGCCCGGACCGTCACGCCGTCGGTGACTTCCTCCTCGGTCACCCGCACCCCGGTCACCAGGCCGCCCGCGCCGAGCGTCGCGATCCGGCCGAACCGGCCGCCGTGCACGTCCGCCACCTCCGGCAGTTCCCGCACCGCGGCGGCGATCCGGCCGGCTTCCTCGATCAGGTTCATCGCATCCCCCCGCCGTCGTGCGCCGCCGCGGCCGCCCGGCGGCTCGCGCCGGGCGCCGGGACCGGCCGGTCCCGGACCGCCGCGGCGGTCCGGCCAGGTTCCGCGAGCACGCTCACTGCACCCGGCCGCTGTCGCCGGACGCGTCCTCCTCGTCGTCGGACGGCAGGTGCAGGTCGCCCACGTTGATGTTGACCTCGACCACCTCGAGCCCGGTCATCCCCTCGACCGCGCTGATCACGTTGCGCCGGATCGACCGCGCGACCTCGGCGATCGAAACGCCGTACTCGACCACGATCTGCAGGTCCACCGCGGCCTGCTTCTCGCCCACCTCGACCGAGACGCCCTGCCCGGCCGACGCGGTCGCGCCCGGGATCCGCTCGCGCAGCGCGGAAAACGCCCGCGCCGCCCCGCCGCCGAGGTCGTAGACCCCGGGGATCTCGCGCGTCGCCAGCCCGGCGATCTTCTGCACCACCACGTCCGCGACCGTGGTCGTGCCCTGCGAACTGGTCAGCGGTCCGGCGTTGACCTTTTCCACGTCCTGGGACTTGGTCGTCGTGTCCGTCGTCGAAGCCATCGATTCTCCTCCGGTCGTTTCCCGTCGTTCACTTCATCGGTTCGACTCCGGAGCGACCCAAAACTCACTCCCCGATCGAGTGGCGACGATCACATCATCGGGTGAGTGACGGTTCTGCGGCCGCGGTGTCTTTACGCTTGACGCATTCTCGCGTTCGTTGTTCGGCGATGAAGGAGGACATTCATGTCGATGGGCGACAAGATCGGCGCCAAGGCAGACGACTTCGGCGGCAAGGCCAAGGAAGCCGCCGGTTCGCTGACCGGCGACGAAAAGCTGGAGAACGAAGGCAAGGCGGACCAGGCGAAGGCCGGGATCAAGGAAGCCGCCGAAAACGTGAAAGACGCTCTCGGCGACGCCGCGGACAAAGTCAAGAACGCGCTGAAGAAAGACTGATTTTCCGCAGTGCGCGAGCGGGGGGCCGGCCCGCCCGCCCGGGCCCCCCGCGCGGGTGCGGGGGGAGGGGCGGGTGCCCGGAGGGACCCCCGGCGGAAACGCGCGGGGCGGGGGCCGGCGGGGGGGCCCGGGCGG
>NZ_JBSHAM010000220.1:0-1293 GCF_053611505.1 Amycolatopsis sp. NPDC054798
GCCACCCTTGAAAGAGTGCGTAATAGCTCACTGGTCAAGTGGTCCTGCGCCGACAATGTAGCGGGGCTTAAGCACACCGCCGAAGCTGTGTCATTCACACAATACATCCGCCGATCCTTCGGGGTTGGTGCAGTGGTGTGGATGGGTAGGGGAGCGTCCTGCATCCAGGGAAGCCGTGGCGGAAGCTAGCGGTGGAGGGTGCGGGAGTGAGAATGCAGGCATGAGTAGCGAATGCAGAGTGAGAAACTCTGCCGCCGGATGACCAAGGGTTCCTGGGCCAGGCTAATCCGCCCAGGGTAAGTCGGGACCTAAGGCGAGGCCGACAGGCGTAGTCGATGGACAACGGGTTGATATTCCCGTACCCGAGCATGTGCGCCCATGGCGAGGCGGTTGACACTAACCACCCGAAGCCGCGGTTGACGTCTTCGGACGGAGGCTGTGTGTGGAGCGTGGGACCTGATTCCGTAGTAGTCAAGCGATGGGGTGACGCAGGAAGGTAGCTCCGCCAGGCGATGGTTGTCCTGGTGTAAGCGTGTAGGCCGAGCGGTAGGCAAATCCGCCGCTCATATGGTTGAGACGTGATGCGTAGCCGTTTGAGGCGAAGTGGGTGATCCTATGCTGTCGAGAAAAGCCTCTAGTGAGTGCATGCACGGCCCGTACCCCAAACCAACACAGGTGGTCAGGTAGAGAATACCAAGGCGATCGGGTGAACTGTGGTTAAGGAACTCGGCAAAATGCCCCCGTAACTTCGGGAGAAGGGGGGCCAAGCACTGTGATATCCCTTGCGGGTGGAGCGGTGGTTGGCCGCAGAGACCAGCGGAAAGCGACTGTTTACTAAAAACACAGGTCCATGCGAAGTCGCAAGACGATGTATATGGACTGACGCCTGCCCGGTGCTGGAACGTTAAGAGGACCGGTTAACTCCTTCGGGGGTGAAGCTGAGAATTTAAGCGCCAGTAAACGGCGGTGGTAACTATAACCATCCTAAGGTAGCGAAATTCCTTGTCGGGTAAGTTCCGACCTGCACGAATGGCGTAACGACTTTCCGGCTGTCTCGACCACAGGCCCGGCGAAATTGCATTACGAGTAAAGATGCTCGTTACGCGCGGCAGGACGGAAAGACCCCGGGACCTTTACTATAGTTTGGTATTGGTTTTCGGTTCGGCTTGTGTAGGATAGGTGGGAGACTGTGAAGCGTTCACGCTAGTGGGTGTGGAGTCGTTGTTGAAATACCACTCTGGTCGGATTGGGAATCTGAACCTCGGACCATGATCTGGTTCAGGGACAGTGCCT
>NZ_JBSHAM010000221.1:0-1204 GCF_053611505.1 Amycolatopsis sp. NPDC054798
AAGGTGGGACTGGCGATTGGGACGAAGTCGTAACAAGGTAGCCGTACCGGAAGGTGCGGCTGGATCACCTCCTTTCTAAGGAGCACAACACATCCGCCAGGCCGGGATACCCGGACCAACCTCGGTGGGGTGGGCACGGTTTAACACCCGAACGCGGTGTTGCCGGGCTTGCTCAAGGAATTGTGGAACTACTGGTTATCGCCGGTCGCGGCGAGCGAAGTCCGTGTGAGTACTGATCCTTCAGGGGTCGTGGAAAGCGGTGACGGAGCTCGGGTGGTCGGGTGTTCGCTCAGCACGCTGTTGGGTCCTGAGGCAACACACGTTGTTTCTGGTGTGGTGTTTGAGAACTGTAGAGTGGATGCGAGCATCTTTGTGGTCAAGTTGTTAAGGGCACATGGTGGATGTCTTGGCTTCAGGAGCCGATGAAGGACGTGGGAGGCTGCGATATGCCTCGGGGAGCTGTCAACCGAGCTGTGATCCGAGGATTTCCGAATGGGGAAACCCAGCACCAGTGATGTGGTGTTACCCGCCGGTGAATATATAGCCGGTGTGGAGGGAACGCGGGGAAGTGAAACATCTCAGTACCCGCAGGAAGAGAAAACAAAAGTGATTCCGTGAGTAGTGGCGAGCGAAAGCGGAAGAGGCTAAACCGTTTGCATGTCAAGCTGTCAGGCGTTGTGCAGGCGGTGTTGTGGGACCCAGCGTCGAGGATCTGACAGTCCTCGGAATGATGTCGCGTGTTAGTGGAACCGCTTGGGATGGCGGACCGGAGTGGGTGAGAGTCCCGTACGCGAAAACACGTTGTCGTTGTTTGTCTGGTGTTCCCGAGTAGCAGCGAGCTCGTGGAATTTGCTGTGAATCTGCCGGGACCACCCGGTAAGCCTAAATACTTCCTGAAGACCGATAGCGGACGAGTACCGTGAGGGAAAGATGAAAAGTACCCCGGGAGGGGAGTGAAAGAGTACCTGAAACCGTGTGCCTACAAGCCGTCAGAGCGTTTTGACGTGATGGCGTGCCTTTTGAAGAATGAGCCTGCGAGTTAGTGCTGCGTGGCGAGGTTAACCCGTGTGGGGTAGCCGTAGCGAAAGCGAGTCTGAACAGGGCGATTGAGTCGCGTGGTCTAGACCCGAAGCGGAGTGATCTACCCATGGCCAGGGTGAAGCGACGGTAAGACGTCGTGGAGGCCCGAACCCACTTAGGTTGA